>NZ_JBHUMI010000005.1:0-138284 GCF_042684965.1 Ornithinibacillus salinisoli | reverse complement strand
TCCGAGGTGGAAGCGTGGTGACACGTGGAGCTGACGGATACTAATAGATCGAGGACTTAACTAACACATTTTATGATTCGTTGTCACTACTCTTATTTAGTTTTTAGGGTATAAAACCCTTACTGAAGTAAAAGCGTTACAGGAGGTTCGGGATAAATCCGTTCACGTCCTATGAACAAACAAAACGAAACGACATACGTCGTGTATGTCTGGTAGCGATAGCGAGAAGGTCACACCTGTTCCCATACCGAACACAGAAGTTAAGCTTCTCAGCGCCGATGGTAGTTGGGGCATTGCCCCTGTGAGAGTAGGACGCCGCCAGGCAAATTTTTTTATATGTATATTTATTAATAAACGTGGTAAAATACATTTGTGTTAAAAACAAGACAAACAATATCTAAATTTGATTATTCCACAGTAGCTCAGTGGTAGAGCAATCGGCTGTTAACCGATCGGTCGTAGGTTCGAGTCCTACCTGTGGAGCCATTTTTTTGTCTAAAAAAATATGCTTCCATAGCTCAGTCGGTAGAGCACCACCATGGTAAGGTGGGGGTCAGCGGTTCAAGTCCGCTTGGAAGCTCTTAACATGAAAAGGGATTGCGAATGAGGTAATCCTTTTTTTGATCTAAAAAATGATAAACTTTACTTTATAAGTCTTACAAAAAGTTTATAAAAAACAAATAGTAATAGAAAAACACCTAAACCAATAAGACAAAGATTTACATAATACGATAAACCACTCCCAAGTAAACCTAAAGGTGTATTTGCTCTTGGTGTATTAGCGAGAAATAAGTAATTCGCATTGAATATTGGATTTATTAAAAAGCCAATAAATCCTGCATAGACTAATAAATATATATAGATTTCAATTGTAATTATTAGTGAGATTCTTACATTAAAAGAGATTGTAAGAAATATACTAGCCCAAGTTAATACAATATGATGAATAAAAAATTGCCAGAAGCGAAAATGTGGAAAACCATGATGTAATTCAGGAGTTAAAACCGTCAATATCGATGGAATAATGCCAATGAAAAAAAGTAATTGAATTAATTTAATATTTTTCGAGTATAGTGCAAACATTGCTATAATCCCAGCTATACTGCATAGTTGAAATGGTAAAAACTCTCTCGGATTCCATGCTCCATTGTATATCCCCCAGACTTGATAGCTTATTTCAGAAAGGATTAGAGTACATAACAATCCCCAACGTATGAAATGTTGTGTACGGGATGATAGCCTCTTACCTAAGTTAAATAGGAGAAGAGATCCAATGACATGAATTGAAATCATAATGATATGGTTCATTTCAAATACTTCAAACGTGATATCAGTTGTTTTTCCAAACCAACTTTGCACCTAATACTCCCCCCTCCTTATTTCATTATATGTTAAAAGACGCCTACTATTAGTTTAAGTAAGCGTCTGATAGTTGATTGTTAAAAAGGATGTTATTTATCCACCGATAATATTGAAACCAGAATCAACATGTAATACTTCCCCGGTTACTCCTCGAGATAAGTCACTTATAAAGAACATCGTGGCATCTCCAACTTGATCTTGATCTACATTTCTGCGTAATGGAGCCTTCTCTTCGACAACACCCATTTTTTCATTAAATCCTGAAACTCCTTTAGCAGCAAGTGTACGAATTGGTCCAGCGGATATAGCGTTAACACGAATACCGTATTTTCCAACATCTTCTGCTAAGTACCTTACACTGGCTTCAAGTGAAGCTTTAGCTACACCCATAACATTATAATTTGGAATCACACGCTCTGCACCTAAATATGTTTGAGTGACAATACTTCCACCTTCAGTCATTAACTCTTTAGCAGCTTTAGTAACTGCAACAAGTGAATATGCACTAATTTCTTGAGACAATAAGAACCCTTCACGAGATGTATCAGCATATTCTCCTTTTAGCTCATCACGATTTGCAAAAGCGATGGCATGTACAACTCCGTGTATAACACCGACATCCTCTTTTATTTTGTCAAATGCAAGGGCGATACTTTCATCACTAGCAACATCGCAATTAACTACTAGCTTTGCTTCGATTTCGTTTTTTTCGAGAAGCTTCAATAGTTTATTATAAGAACGTTCTTGTCTATTAGTAAAAATTAAATTAGCTCCTGCATTATGTAATGATTTTGTAATTCCCCAGGCAATACTTCTTTCATTCGCTACACCCATAATTACAATATTCTTTCCCTGTAATAACCCAGACATTATTACACCTCCAAATAGTTTTCATTATCCATTATATCCTATCATCTGATTAAAGAAAAAACCAATTTTGCTAATTAACTTTTTTCATGTAATTTTTAATGGACTGTGTCAGAATATGTCTTCGAAAATCTTTTATGAAATGAACTTTTTAGTATTTTTTATTTTGTAAATATAAAAAAAAAAACACCAATAATTAAAGTTAAAAAGGTATTGATTACAATGAAATATCATCTAATAATTGTTGTAAATCAAGTCATATCAAGGTTTTTGTTAAAGGATAAACTTTTTTTAAAAAAAATAATGATTTCCTCTTTACAAAGGTGTCGAATCTGTATATAATAAAATTCGTTGGCTGAAACAAGCTAATAGGGTTTAATGAATGGCCCGTTGGTCAAGCGGTTAAGACACCGCCCTTTCACGGCGGTAACACGGGTTCGAATCCCGTACGGGTCACCAACACGGAGGATTAGCTCAGCTGGGAGAGCACCTGCCTTACAAGCAGGGGGTCGCAGGTTCGAGCCCTGCATCCTCCACCATATTTTGCCGGCCTAGCTCAACTGGTAGAGCAACTGACTTGTAATCAGTAGGTTGGGGGTTCAAGTCCTCTGGCCGGCACCATTTATGTATAAAAAAAATAACATTGATTAAACTAACTACGGAGGGGTAGCGAAGTGGCTAAACGCGGCGGACTGTAAATCCGCTCCCTCAGGGTTCGGCAGTTCGAATCTGCCCCCCTCCACCATTAGTTTGTTGGGCTATAGCCAAGCGGTAAGGCATCGGGTTTTGATCCCGTGATTCCCAGGTTCGAATCCTGGTAGCCCAGCCATTTTTTTTTTGCCTTAAATAGCTGTGAAATTGAATGTTTTATTAATATACATAGGTAAAAACTAGAGAACTCATAATTAAACGAGCCATTAGCTAGCCGCAAGCATCATCGAATACGCTGCTATGTGCAGGCTTGCGAGGAGTGCTACTTCGTGACTTACTTGCAACACGACGAGCACAGGTAGAGCAACGAGCAAAGCAACTACCGAGTAAGCTTCGAGTAACCCCGAAGCACCAATCATCTTTGAATAAGCTATAAGATGTAGGGGTCATTTGGATGAACGCACGAATAGAATAAGAACTCATAATTTAATGAGCCATTAGCTCAGTTGGTAGAGCATCTGACTTTTAATCAGAGGGTCGAAGGTTCGAATCCTTCATGGCTCACCATTTATTAACAATAATACAATTACATAAAATATCTTAAATAAAACAAGGTTGCTAACAGCATACAACCTTGTTTTATTTGCATTTTAAGCATTTTTTTAACATAATAGATAAAGTAAATTAAGTATACTATAATGTATTTGATACGATATAATTATATTAACTTTGATTTTTTAATAGATGCTATAAAGGATGGTATAATATGAATTCTTCTAGAATACCTGGTTTCTATAATAAAACTGTAGAAGAACGGAGAGAACTATTAGCGAATATTCATACGTTCTCACAAGAGGAAATAGAAAATTTGTATGCAAAAGACCCGTTACCCGTTGATACTGCAGATAAAATGATTGAAAATGTTATTGGAACCTTTCCACTTCCGTTAGGATTGGGCTTAAACTTCTTAATTAATGAGAAAGAGTATGTAGTACCAATGGCTATCGAAGAGCCATCCGTTGTGGCCTCTGCTAGTTATATTGCAAAAATTGTGCGAGAAGCTGGTGGATTTACAGCTGAAGCAACAGAACGAGTCATGATTGGGCAAATCCAAGTAGTTGGATGTCCAGATTTTCAGTTGGCAAAACAAGCACTATTAAGTGATAAACAAAAATTAATTGATATAGCAAACGCTGCGCATCCAAGTATGTTAGAAAGAGGTGGAGGAGCAGAGGATATAGAAGTACGTATATTAAATGAGGATTCCACTTCCTCCTATGGGAAAATGCTCGTTTTGCATGTCTATGTAAACACATGCGATGCAATGGGAGCGAATGTAATTAATACAATGGTAGAAGCACTTGCGCCAACAGTTGAAGAAATTACAAATGGTAAAGTATATTTACGGATATTATCCAATTATGCAGACCGTTGTTTAGCAAAAGCAAAATGTGTTATACCACCTGAATTATTGGAAAGTGGCGGTTATTCTGGAGAAGAAGTAAGAGATGGTGTTGTCCATGCATATGAATTTGCAGCATCAGATCCTTATCGTGCTGTGACACATAACAAAGGTATCATGAATGGAATTGATCCGATCGTCATTGCAACTGGTAATGATTGGCGGGCGGTAGAAGCGGGTGCCCATGCCTATGCAGCTCGGTTTGGACATTATGGTTCCATGACTACATGGTCTGTTGATAAAGAAGGAAATTTAGTTGGAGAATTAGAGCTTCCAATGTCAGTTGGAACGGTTGGGGGTTCTATCCGGGTACATCCGATTTCTAAAGTTGCGCATAGTATATTAGGTGTTGAATCAGCACAAGAGTTGGCTCAAGTAATCGTTACTGTAGGTTTAGCGCAAAACCTAGGAGCATTAAAAGCCTTAGTGACAGATGGTATCCAAAAAGGTCATATGGCATTACATTCACGCTCTGTTGCAATAGCGGCTGGAGCTACTGGGGAGATGATCGATATTATTGCAGAGAAGTTAGTAGAAGAAAAAGAAATCCGTGTTGGAAAAGCTAAAGAATTGGTGGCACAATATTCAAAATGAGTATCGAAAAATTAACAACAACAGAAAAAACAGCTATAGGAATAGCTCATAGTAAACTAATTCTGATTGGGGAACATGCAGTTGTACACGGGCAACCTGCTATCGCTATCCCTTTTCCATTAGTTGGAGTCGAATCAGTGATCGAACGAATCTCCGGTCCAATAACTTTCGATAGCACATTTTATCAGGGGGCGATGGAGTCAGCTCCTATAACCTTGGATGGAATCATTAATAGTATCGAAGCGACATTAGAGCATCTTCAATTACCAAAGAGAGATTTAATAATTCGTGTAAAGTCATCGATACCACCTGGTAAAGGGCTAGGCTCAAGTGCTTCCGTTGCCATTGCGATCATTCGATCATTATTCGCCTATGCGGATGTTAGTTATACAGAAAATGAATTGCTCCATTTTGCTAATATCGCAGAAACATTTGCACATGGCTCACCGAGTGGAATTGATACGTTAACTATCACATCGGAATCACCGGTATGGTTTGAGAAGGAAACGCCAATTCATTACATTAAGCCAGGTTCTGATTTCCACTTTATTGTTGCAGACTCAGGGAGAATTGGAGATACGCGTTCAGCGGTTGAATCAGTTGCCCATTTACTAAAAACTGCTCCAAGGCGTATCCATTCGAAAATTGAACGAATTGGTGAACTAACACATCAAGCAAAATATGCATTAGAAAAAGCTGGAAAGAACTTTTTAGGGCAAATGTTGAATGAGGCTCAAAAAGAATTAGAATCATTAGGTGTAAGTGATGCAGGTCTAAATAAATTAATACATTTTGCTCGTCAAGAAGGAGCCCTAGGTGCGAAATTAACTGGCGGTGGGAATGGTGGATGTATTATTGCATTAGCAAAAAATGAAGTTCATTCCAGACAACTCGCTGAAAAGCTTAAGAAATTTGGCGCCCATACAGTGTGGCCTTTTGTGCTAAGAAAACAAGATTAATTTAGTTAACATTGGATCGGAAGAGGAGATTTAAATGAAGGCGACGGCAAAAGCGCATACGAATATTGCTTTAATTAAGTATTGGGGAAAACGTGATGAAAAATTAATACTCCCGACTAACAATAGTCTTTCCTTAACATTGGACGGATTTTACACAAAGACTACTGTAGAATTTCGTGAGGATTTAACAGAAGATATTTTTTATTTAGATCATAAGCTTGTTACTGATGAACAGTATCACCGTGTAACAAAGTTCCTCGATTTGATACGTGAATATGCTCAAGAAAAGACATTATTTGCAGAAGTCCACTCTATTAATGAGGTGCCTACAGCTGCAGGTTTTGCTTCATCAGCATCTGGATTTGCAGCTTTGGCAGCAGCAGCAGCACGGGCACTTAACTTAGGTTTATCGGATCAAGAGCTTTCTAAAATAACAAGACAAGGGTCTGGTTCTGCTTGCCGTTCAATTTACGGTGGTTTTGTTGAATGGCATAAAGGTATGGAACTAGATGGGTCAGATTCATATGCTGTTCCTGTTTCTCCACAAGATCATTGGGATGTTCGTGTGGCTGCAGTTGTGTTATCTGCGAAAATGAAGAAAGTATCTAGCCGAGAGGGTATGAGACGCACGGTTGAAACCTCTCCATTTTTTTCTAGTTGGGTAGATAGTATTCCGAGTGATCTTGAAGATATAAAGCAAGGTATAAAAGAGCGTGATTTTGAAAAAGTTGGACAGATTGCTGAAGCAAATTGCTTGAAAATGCACGCTACTACGTTGGGTGCAAATCCTCCATTTACGTACTGGCATGATACAACATTAGCGGTTATGCAAACCGTGCAACAACTAAGAGAAAATGGTATTCCTGCATATTTCACAATAGATGCTGGACCAAATGTTAAAGTGCTTTACTTACCAGAAAATGAAGAAAAAGTTCAAGATATCCTCCGAGAAATTCCTGGTGTAACTGATGTTAAACTTAGTCGTTCCGGGCAAGGAGTAACCTACATATAGGGGTTGAATTGTGTTGCCAAATACATCGTTGACGGTTAGAGTTCCCGGAAAATTAATGATTGCTGGTGAATTTGCAGTGCTAGAGCCATATAATAAGCTAGCTGTTTTGGCAGTGGACCGTTATGTTTATACTACTATTGAAAATAGTGAACAGAATCTACTCACGTTAGAAAATTTTAATATGGTCGAATTAAAATGGGAATTTGAAGGTAGAAAAGTAGTGGTGGATGCTACTGATGAAAGGACTCATTTTGTAGCAAATGCAATGGGTATTGCTTTAGCATACTTGAATGAATGTGGGTTTACCCCGGAGAAATTTCTACTAACGGTTAAAAGTGAATTAGATGATACAGGGGTTAAATATGGATTGGGATCTAGTGCAGCAGTAGTAACGTCTGTGGTTGCTGCAATTCTTGAAAAATATTTACCAAATAAACCTGAAGCCCATGTAATTTATAAGTTAGCTGCTATTACACATGCGGCAACACAAGGTAATGGATCCGGAGCAGATGTTGCGGCTTCTAGTTATGGGGGAATACTTGAATATTCCTCTTTTCAGGCGTATTGGCTACAAAAGGAATATGAACAGGCAAGTTCAATAAAGGAGTTGTTGGAAAGGGACTGGACATATTTATCTGTACAATCGCTACCATATCCCCAACATCTACATCTTTGTATTGGATGGACAGGGAAACCAGCTTCTACGAAAAAGCTGGTTAATGAGCTGATGAAATTAAAAGATAATAATATAGCAAAATATGAGATATTCCTTTCGCAAAGTGAAAAGGCAGTAAGTTCCTTTTTAACAGGAGTAAAGGAAGACAATCCTATGTTAGTAATTAACGGTATAAAACAAAATCGACGAGCACTAGCAGATGTGGGTAAGGAAGCCAATGTTGAAATTGAAACACCTTTACTTACCAAGTTGTGTGATATTGCAGAACAATATGATGGTGCAGGAAAACCATCAGGTGCAGGTGGAGGAGATTGTGGCATTGCCTTTTTGCCTACCAAGGAAAAAGCGGATCAGGTGAAGCGAGCATGGGAAGAAGCAGGAATTCGGGTATTGGATTTAGCTGTTTCTGAGAGTGGTGCTAAAAGAGTACGATAAAATCGGGATCGATAGTAATACTATCACCTGATTTTTTTTAGCCACGTCAAACTACAGAGCTAGAGCATTAGCACTACTTGCTCCACCTCCGTACAAAAACAATTCCCTTAAACTGTAAGATAAAAGGACGACCGACAAAAACCGGGTTTTGCGCCCAAAGTCGACATATTCCTATAAAAGGGCGTGTTTTCTTTTATGTAGTGTATATATATGCATTTTATTGTTAAGTTGAGTCGTTTGTTATTTTTAGCTAAAATATAGTAGATTAAGGCGGCTTTAGAAAAGTGTAAGCAATACATAATTGATGTAGGGTTTATTCTTGGCAACACAGAAAATTTTGGAGGTGCAGAGAAAATGAAAAAGAAAATATCTATGATAGGTGTTCCGATGGATTTAGGCCAAAGTAGACGTGGAGTCGATATGGGCCCAAGTGCAATACGTTATGCGGGAGCAATTGAAAAATTACAGGAGCTAGACTTTGATATCCATGATTTAGGTGATATCCCAATCAATAGACCTGATCAAAAAGTTAATTATAATGATGGAACAAATTTAAAAAACTTAGAACAAGTGATAGAAGCTAATGAACATTTAGCTAGAATGGTGGATGAAGAAATACAAAAAGATCGTTTCCCCCTAATTTTGGGTGGGGATCATAGTATTGCGATCGGTAGCTTGGCAGGAACCTCTAAATACTATGATAATCTTGGAGTTATTTGGTATGATGCTCACGGTGATCTAAACACAGGTGAGACGTCCCCTTCAGGAAATATTCACGGTATGCCATTAGCAATAAGTTTAGGAATAGGGCACGAGAAATTAACGAATATTTTTGGCTATGCTCCAAAGATTAAACCAGAAAATATTGTAATCGTCGGTGCACGTTCGCTTGACCCAGGTGAACGGGAATTAATTAGAGAAAAAGGCATTAAAGTATATACGATGCATGAAATAGATCGTAATGGAATGTCTCATGTCATGGAAGAAACTATTAATTATTTAAAGGAACGCACTGATGGCGTTCATCTGAGTCTTGACCTAGATGGCCTGGATCCGAAAGAAGCACCTGGTGTAGGTACTCCAGTTCTAGGTGGGATGACATATCGGGAAAGCCATTTAGCTATGGAAATGCTTGCAGATTCGCAAATTCTAACCTCTGCGGAATTTGTTGAGGTAAATCCGATCTTGGATGAAAAGAATAAGACAGCAGCAATGGCTGTTGGATTAATGGGTTCTTTATTTGGTGAAAAGTTAAAATAACGACCTAAATAAAAAAGACATTACAATTTACTCAAATTGTAATGTCTTTTTTAATGAAGATTTCTATGTAAGGACTCTGGTGTTCCGGCTGCTATCCTTCTTTACGTTGGTATTCATTTAATAGTGCATCTAGTCTTTTGCTGGTTTGGACAACTGCCTCCGATGTTAATCCCTTAGAGAAACTTAATGTGATCATTTCTCTGCGACATTTCTCAATTTTTTTTAGTAAGACTTTCTCCAATTTCCCATATCCTCCATTTTAGTATATCCAGTATACTATATTATGTAAAAATACCTATATTTGCAACTAAAAATTAATAAATTTTCTAATTTATTAAAAAATAGTAATATTTACCTATTATTTATAAAAAAAACTTTCAATGTAATGAAACCTATTGTAGTATAGATTCGTAATATAAATACCGCATCGTTGGCGGAGGTACGAGAAATGGATCTTATAATTAAAGATAAAATCAAACAGGTCAAAAAAGGGGATCAGGCTGCATACGAAGATGTAGTGCTGTTTTTTCAGGATAAAATCTTTCAGCATTGTTATCGAATGCTAGGAAACAAGCATGAGGCGGAGGATATTGCGCAGGAAGCGTTTATTCGTGCATATGTTAACATTCATTCCTATGACGAAAATAGAAAGTTTTCTACCTGGTTGTATCGTATAGCTACGAATTTAACGATAGACCGAATTCGAAAACGAAAGCCAGATTATTATCTCGATGCGGAAGTTAAGGGGACGGATGGGTTAGATATGTATTCTCAATTGGCAACGAATGAACGGTTACCGGAAGAAGAAGTACAAGGGATGGAATTGCAAAATTATATTCAAAATGAAATGTTGAATCTTCCACCTAAATACCGGAGCATAATTATGTTGCGATATTTAGAAGAGTTTTCCCTTCAGGAGATTAGTGACATCTTAGATATTCCTCTTGGTACAGTAAAAACTAGAATCCATCGAGGAAGGGAAGCTTTACGCAAAAAGCTTCGCCACGTGTAAAGGAGTGTGATCCACTTGGATTGTAATAAAGAAGTAGTTAGGTTAATGCATCATCATTTAGATGGCGATTTATCAAAGGAAGATGAGACGAAACTACGTATGCATTTGGAAGGTTGTAAAAACTGCCAAAAGCATTTTCATGAATTAAAACGATCGATTACGTTACTGAAGAGTGTGGATCAAGTACAGGTACCAGCTAATTTCACCCAACAAGTTATGGATAAACTGCCAACGGAAAAGAAACATATGAAGTATGTACGATGGTTTAAAATGCATCCTGTTATAACAGCGGCAGCTATCTTTTTCGTATTTATGTTTAGTGGGCTATTTACGGCATGGGAGCAAGACTCAAAGTTGACAGTTTCTAAACAGGAAAATTTAGTTATCAAAGGAGATATGGTTATTGTTCCTGAGGGAGTTACGGTAGAAGGGGACTTAGTTGTTAAAAATGGCAATTTGAAAATAGATGGTACGGTCGAGGGAGATGTAACGTTAATTAATGGGAAGTTAATTGAAGAGAAAACTACAGTGGATGGTGATGTGTTACTAGCATCTGCTGGGGATGTGAATGGTGAGTTTAAGCAAGTAAATCAAATATTTGATTGGATACTATATCACATACAAGACTTCTTAGAAAGCATCTTTTCATGGGGCGGATAAACCTGGTTAATAGCCAGGTTTTTTTATTTTATAGATAGGAAAGGATAAAGCTAAGTATTTTATGATACAAAAGTTGTTAATAATTATGTAATTATCGTTTGTATAGCTAACATGTTACAATGTATTATATGATATAATATATAAGGTTATTATTTATAGACGGGAAGAGAAATACATGAATAAAAGGGTGTGCGAACATGCTTGATGGGGGATTAAATGTATTGGACCTGTTAAGAATAGGTGTGGATATAGCTCTCATCTGGTATGTATTATATAAATTAATCATGTTAATACGAGGTACAAAGGCGATCCAATTATTAAAAGGGATCATCGTGATTATCATAGTAAGAATTCTTAGTATGGTATTAGGGTTACAAACAATTGAGTTTGTCACGAGAGAAGCAATTAGGTGGGGTTTCCTTTGTATAGTAATATTATTTCAACCAGAGCTTCGTAGAGCGCTTGAAACATTGGGAAGAGGTAATTTATTTTCTAGGAGTACAAAGTCAGAGGAAGAACAACTAGAAAAGATGATTTCCGATATCGTTCAATCTTGTAACTATATGGGGAAACGTCGTATAGGGGCGTTAATAACGATTGAACGTGATACAGGTATTGCTGACTATGCTGAAACAGGTATTTCGATTAATGGTGCATTGACACATCAATTGCTGACAAATATATTTACTCCTAATACTCCGCTTCACGATGGGGCGGTTATTATTAAAGGAGATGAAATTATTGCAGCAGCATGTTACCTACCATTATCAGAAAGTCCATTTATATCAAAAGAGTTAGGTACGAGACACCGTGCCGCAATGGGTATTAGTGAGGTTACTGATGCTCTAACTATAGTTGTATCTGAAGAAACTGGTAGTATCTCATGTACGAAAAATGGCGAATTGCGAAGAGATCTATCCATGGATGAGTTACGTAATTACTTACGAGAGAACTTATCACCGAATTTGAGAACCCCTGAACGAAAAACATTCAAACGAAGGGGGCAGAACAATGGATAAATGGTTTCAAAGTAAGTGGTTTGTTCGTGGTCTATCCTTGTTTTTTGCAATTATGTTATATGTTTTTGCGGTTATGGAAGATCAAGGAGCTTCACCAAACAATGAAGATAAAATCTTCTTTCCTTTTCCTGGTTCATCAACCCAGACAGAAACAGTCGAAGATGTCCCGGTTGAAATTAGAATTGATAGTGAGAAGTATGTCGTAAGTGGTGTACCAGAATATGTAAATGTAACATTAGAAGGAACTAGTAGTAGTGCACTTAATCTTGCTGTAAGACAACGAGAATTCGAGGTTTTTGTTGATCTACAAGACCTTGGTAAAGGTGAGCATACTGTAGAATTACATTATGGAAACATATCTTCTGAGTTAGAAGTAACCATTGAACCTAAAACAATAGATGTTATTATTGAAGAAAGAGCTACAAAGGAATTTAATGTAAATGTTGATTTCATAAATGATGACCAACTTCCTGAAGGGTATGAACTTGGTGAAGTCGAAGTTAACCCAGGAACGGTCACGATCACAAGCTCAAAAAGCGTGATTGAGCAAATAGGTGTTGTAAAAGTATATGTTAATGTTGCTGGTTTAACGGAATCGATTGAAGAACTAGAAGTACCTATCAACGTTTACGATAGTCAAGGTAATGAGTTGAGAGTCCGAATAGAACCAGAAACTGTAAACGTATCTGTTGAAATTGATAACCCAAGTAAGTCCGTACCGGTCAGTGTTGCTACATCGGGAACACTACCGGAGGGCTTATCTCTCATAACGATAGAACCGAGTGTTGAGGAAATAGAAGTTTTTGCAACAAGTGATGTATTGGCAACTATTGAAGAAGTTACTACAAATGAAATAGATTTGTCAGAGATTACCGAATCTAGCACGGTTGATATCGGTCTTGATTTACCTGAAGGAGTACACATACCAAATGTTGAACAAATAGAGGTACAAATTGAAATTGAACAAACACGAACTTTAGAAGCGGTTACAATTGATATTGATAATCTTGCAGAAGGACAAGCTGTTTCATTTATCGAACCGGAAAATCAACAGATGAGTATAACTATAGTGGGAAATGAACAAGATGTTAATAACTTAAGTGCAGAAGATTTCCGTATAGCTATAGATGTAGAGGGGCTTGATGAAGGAGAGCATCGAGTTCCAGTTACGATTGAAGGACCTGAGAATATATCAATTGAAAGTGAGTTTGAAGAAGTAGTAATTGAAATAACTTAACTAGATAAAAAATGCTCTCATTATGGTTAAAAGGATAGAAGGAGAGGTACTTATGGGTAAATATTTTGGAACAGACGGGGTACGAGGGGTAGCAAATAAAGATCTTACACCAGAATTGGCTTTTAAATTAGGTCGATTTGGAGGATATGTTTTAACCAAAGAAACTAGTAGACCAAAAATACTTATTGGGCGTGACACAAGAATTTCAGGTAATATGCTAGAGGGTGCACTTGTAGCAGGATTATTATCAATAGGTGCAGAAGTTATGCGATTAGGCGTTATCTCAACACCTGGTGTAGCATATTTAACGAAAGCTACTAGCTCTCAGGCAGGTGTAATGATTTCTGCTTCACATAACCCAGTTGAAGATAATGGAATTAAGTTTTTCGGACCGGATGGTTTCAAGTTATTGGATGAACAAGAAAAGGAAATTGAGCAGTTAATGGAGGGGGAAGATAATTTACCTCGTCCAGTAGGTGCAGAGGTAGGTGTTGTAAATGACTTCTTTGAAGCGGGTCAAAAATACCTATCCTTCTTAAAGGGATCCATCGACAATGATTTTGAAGGTCTTCATATTGCGTTAGACTGTGCACATGGAGCAACATCAAGCTTAGCGACTCATTTATTTGCCGATTTAGAGGCAGATTTATATACGATTGGATCGTCACCAGATGGATTAAACATTAATGATGGTGTTGGTTCCACTCACCCAGATAAATTGCAAGCATTTGTCTTGGAAAAGGAAGCAGATATTGGATTAGCTTTTGATGGCGATGGCGACCGCCTAATTGCCGTTGATGAAAAAGGAAATATTGTGGATGGGGATCAAATTATGTTCATATGCGCAAAGTATATGAACGAAAAAGGTTTCTTGCGTCATAATACTGTAGTCTCAACGGTTATGAGTAATATTGGTTTCTATAAAGCACTTGATGAAAACGGTATGCGTAGTGATAAAACAGCTGTTGGTGATCGTTACGTTATGGAAGAAATGCGTAAAGGTGGATATAATCTAGGGGGCGAGCAATCGGGCCATATTATTTTCCTTGATTATAGTACTACTGGTGACGGGATGTTATCAGCACTCCAGCTAGTAAATGTGATGAAGGAAACAGGAAAGCCGTTGTCAGAGCTTGCTAGTGAAATGGCAGTTTTTCCACAAGTACTGAAAAATGTAAAAGTAGTGGATAAACAAAAAGCCTTAACAGATGCTAGAATTTTAAATGAAATTGAAGCGGTTGAACAACAACTAGGTGACCAAGGACGCGTGCTTGTTCGTCCATCAGGAACAGAACCACTAGTTCGTGTAATGGTAGAAGCACCCACAAAAGAAGAATGTGAGAAGTACGCAGACCAAGTTGTAAAGATAATAGATGATTTATTAGGATTAAAGTAATATGGAAATCGCTCCCTGTATAAAAATAGGGAGCGTTTTTTTGTGCATTAATATAAGAGGAATAACGGTCTAGCCCACGAGTTTTGCACATATATTAAAATGATGGTAATTTTTTCTGCAAGTCCTATTTCTACTCGATTTTAGTAAAATACGTTATACTACCTATATGTATTGAATTATCAAATAGATTTGAATATTTAGGAGGAATAACATGATAAACTTTCCAAAGCCAACCGTAGAGCAGTTTTTTCGCACTTATATGATCACGAATTTTTCAGTTAGTAGTGACGAGAAGAGGCTTATTTTTAGCGCTAACTTAAATGGTAAAATGAATTTATGGGCAATGAATTTGCCGGATACATATCCATATTTATTTGCTCATCATGATGAATCGAATAGCTTTATTAAATTTGACCCTGAGAATCGTTATGTTATAGCTGGATTTGATAAAGATGGAGATGAAAATCATCAGATCTTTGCCATTCCGAGTGAAGGTGGACTTCCACAACCATTGATTACAGGTGAATCGACAGAGAAGTATTTCTTCAGTCATTTAAGTGATGATGGTAAACGTATTTATTATATGACTTCAGAAGAAAACCCTAGCTTTCTGAATGCGAGAGTTCGTCATTTAGAGGACAATTCAGATGAGTTAATAAACGTTGGAGAAGTTTCACCAACAAACCTAGCTGCAGTGTCGGATAACGAAGGAGCATTTGTATTTTTGCGTTCTTTTGCCAATACATATGTGACCGGCTTTGTGAAAGTAGGGGACGAAACGTATCATCTTACTCCTGATCCAGATAAAGTACATGTCGTATTTGAGCCAGTTTTTATTGATGACAAGACGATCTATTTTGTTACAGACTTCGAGAGCGAATATAGCTATATTGCAAAATTTGATTTAGAAACAAAAGAGTTCTCCCCGGTTCTTCATATCGAGAATGAGAGTGTCGATTCCTTGAAATGGGATAAGAAAAACAATGTATTTTATCTTACGACTGAAAATGGCGTACAGGATGACTTGTATCGTTATGATTTACAATCGACTAAACTTGATAAGTTGATTACTCCCGTAGATGTTATTGAGAAAATTCAGGTAACTAAATCTGGACATATTTATATGTTAGGAAGAAGTGCTACAGTACCTCATAATGTTTTCCAAACAACGAATGGAAAAGAATGGACACAATTAACTAATAATCGGGTATTAGGACTTAGTCAAGCGGATATGGTTGAACCAGATGTTGTTTCGTATACATCATTTGATGGTATGGAAATTGAGGCACTCCTATTTAAAGCAAAGCCAGAGAACGATAATGGTCATACCATATTTTGGCCACATGGTGGTCCACAAGCATCAGAGCGTAAATTTTTCCGTTCGATGTTCCAGTGTTTCTTAAACAGAGGATATACAATCTTTGCACCGAACTTCCGCGGGTCAACTGGATATGGTTCTTCCTTTGTAAAATTAGTTGAACAAGATTGGGGAGAGGGGCCACGTTTAGACTGTGTTGCGGCTATTGAGTGGTTATTTGAAAACAACATTACCGACCGAGAGAAGCTTTTCCTTGTTGGTGGTAGTTATGGCGGTTATATGTCACTATTACTTCATGGACGTCATGCGGAATACTTTAAAGCGGTTGTAGATATTTTTGGACCATCTGACTTGTTTACATTTGTAAATTCTGTTCCTGCTCATTGGAAGCCAATTATGGATCGTTGGTTAGGAGATCCAGAGCGTGATAAAGAACGATTTATTAAAGATTCTCCTGTTACTTATTTAGATGGTATGGTTAAACCGATGCTAGTTATCCAAGGTGCCAAGGATCCTCGTGTGGTAAAAGAGGAGTCCGATCAAATTGTTGAGAAATTAAAATCTGAGGGTCGTGAAGTAGAGTATCTATTATTAGAAGATGAAGGACACGGTTTCTCGAAGAAAGAAAATGAAATAAATGTTTATTCCCGTATGTTAGAGTTTTTAGAAAAACATCAGGGATAAATTTACTTATAAAGCGTATGGATGGTTGTTACTGTTCATGCGCTTTCCATATGTAAAGTAGAACAGAATCTTCTTTCCTGCATATACTAAAAACATCACCTCTCAAAAAAAGTAATTGACCAATTAAACCTATATCGGTTAAAATATGGTGTACCCTATGCAGTCATTACCATAGTAGAGGGTGAACTATTAGTCAAAAATAGAAAGGAGCATCGTGTGATTAATAATTTTTTTAAAAGCGCCAGGACTATTTTCTGATCGGAATAGAAAATAGTTGACGAGGATGAAGGTTATCGAGGTTTTCGGCGGGTGCCTTCCGGTTGTACACATCTCAATCGTTGGCTTTTTTCACTAAAACAATGAGGCAACTTGTTGCACAAAGGGAAAAAGCAAGGTGTGATAAAACAATCACGAGAAAGGGGCAACAAATGAAGCCCCTGTTCAATTATAGATGACAAGGTCGTTTGTTGCCTCTTTCCTATAGGAGGAACTGCGATATGTGCGGAATTGTAGGATATATTGGAGAAAACGATACAAAAGAGATTTTATTAAATGGACTAGAAAAATTAGAGTATAGAGGTTATGACTCAGCTGGGATTGCTATGCTAAATGAACACGGAATAAACTTGTTCAAAGTGAAAGGTCGTATTGCAGCACTAAGGGGAAGCGTAGATCACTCTGTTCATGCAACGATGGGAATTGGTCATACACGTTGGGCTACGCATGGTGAGCCTAGTGAAAGCAATGCCCATCCACACCAAAGTACGTCTGAAAGGTTTACCCTTGTTCATAATGGGGTTATTGAGAATTATCAAGATTTGAAAAAAGAATACCTTCTAGATGTAAGTTTTGTTAGTGAAACAGATACAGAAGTAATCGTTCAACTTATTGAAAAATTTTATGATAAGTATCGGAATACAGCTGAAGCATTTCGCCAAGTTATGGGACTTTTAAAAGGTTCATATGCAATAGCATTAATTGATCAAACAGATCAAGATACGTTGTATGTGGCAAAAAATAAGAGTCCACTATTAGTTGGGTTAGGCGATGGATTTAATGTTGTTGCGAGTGATGCCATGGCAACATTAAAAGTAACCGATCAATATTTGGAAATATATGATCAAGAAATCGTACTGGTAAACCGTAACTTTGTAGAAGTGCAGAAATTAAATGGAGCGGTCGTTGATCGCAAGCCATATACTGCTCAAATCGATGCGAGTGATATTGAAAAAGGTACGTATCCTCACTTTATGCTGAAAGAAATTGATGAGCAACCAATTGTCATGCGTAAAATCATCCATGAATATCAAGATGAAAATAATGAGTTAAAGCTCGATCATGACATTCGTCAAGCGATGAAAGCTGCAGATCGTATTTATATAATTGCTGCAGGAACAAGTTATCACGCAGGTTTAGTGGGGAAAGAATTTATTGAAAAGCTAGCGGAAATACCAGTTGAAGTCCATGTAGCAAGTGAATTCTCATACAATATGCCGTTGCTATCGAAAAATCCACTATTTGTGTTTATCTCACAAAGTGGAGAAACAGCTGATAGCCGGGCCGTGTTAGTAAAAGTTAAAGAAATGGGATATCCAGCACTAACCATTACAAATGTGCCAGGATCCACTCTTTCTCGTGAAGCGAATTACACACTGCATCTTCATGCAGGACCAGAAATTGCTGTAGCATCAACAAAGGCATATACGGCTCAGATAGCTGTATTAGCTATCTTGGCAGTGGATACGGCGAAAGTAAAAGGTTTGGAATTAGATTTCGACCCAATGCAAGAACTAGCCATTGTTGCAAATGCAATGGATGTTCTTACAGCGCAAAAAGAAACAATTGAGCAACTAACGAGAGACTATTTGGCCACAACGCGTAATGCTTTCTTCATCGGACGTAGCGCAGATTATAATGTATCGTTAGAGGGTGCATTAAAATTAAAAGAAATTTCCTATATCCAGGCCGAAGGATTTGCTGGTGGGGAATTGAAGCACGGAACGATCGCGTTAATCGAAGAGGGTACGCCTGTTATCGCATTAGCAACTCAGGAAAATGTAAACTATTCCATTCGAGGTAATGTGCAGGAAGTTGTTGCTCGTGGTGCAAATGCTATGATCATTAGCATGAAAGGTTTAGAGCAAGATGATGATGCATTTGTTTTACCACAAGTGCATAAATTGTTGACACCTCTAGTTAGTGTTGTACCATTACAGTTATTGGCGTATTATGCAGCATTGCATCGTGATTGTGATGTTGATAAGCCACGTAACTTGGCTAAGAGTGTTACGGTGGAGTAGAGGGAAAGCGGTATTTTACAAAAGTGTTCAGTACTAATAAAGTTGGAAACTAACTAAAAAAGTTAGAAACAACAAAAAAAAGGTGGAAATTGAATAAAAAATTCGAACACTAAAATTAGGTTGAAAATATCCTAATTTTACCATCAATAAATTAAACTTTTCTAGAGATAATATTTGCCAAAAGTATTATAAGGGGAATTACAATGAAGAGAATAGGTTTCAAGAATCGAGGAAAACAGAATACTCTAAACAAAAAGCTATCCCAGTAGGGGTAGCTTTTTGTACTTTTTGTAAAACATTTACACCATATATTACACCAAAAAAGGGTAATGAGGGGGATGGTTTATGGCTAAAAGAAAACGGGATACCACTTTTGAAAAAAATGAAAAATGGCTAAAAGAGGGAAGAGGTCAAGGAGAAGGGGAAAATTATAAACCATGGTTAAAGATACAAGATGTTCCTTCTGAGGGAACAGCACCGAGACATAAGGGATGGAAAGCGAAAAGGATATATCATTTAATGTCAGAATTAGAATTACACTATTTATATGAACTTGAATGGTCTGATATGGTACTCGATATAAACTGAAATAATTGCATCATATTTTTGGGTAGGTTCCATCTCGTATAATTCTTGAATGCCAAATAAGCTAGTTTGTCGTATAATGGTCATAGGAAGTATTCCTCCAGTCTTTTGGGATGTTTTGATCAACTGCCATTATACAGGATTTGGGGAGGTACTTCCTTTATTATGTTTTAAATCCCTTGGGGTACAAGGGGTTGGAATTATGAAATTCATTCATACATTTAATGATCTAAAGAAAAACAAAAAGCTCAGATATGACTTTGCTGTACAAGATGAAAATTATTTTGTGTTAATAGAGTACCACGGAATACAACATTATGAACCTGTTAAATATTTAAACAACAAAAAGACTATGATAGATTGAAGTTAGCTTATGCAAATAATAATAAGATACCTCTATTAATTATTCCTTACTGGAATTTTAATAGGATTGACAAAATATTAAATGAATTTTTCACTAACCTAATGAAAATAACTTACAAGTAACGTAATAATAAGTCCAATCGCTGTAAAGAAATTATAATTAAAACCAACGAGGGAGATTTTTACATGCTTTTAGAAATTATGCTAATTGGGGTAATTATAGCTTTAATATTATTTATCGTTTATGATCGTCGCACAACTAAAGAAGTTAAGGCACATAAAGACACAATCGAATCTCAACACGCTTTGATTGAGGTACTAGGTGAACGTCTTAAAGAAAAAGATATTACTAAAGGTAAATTTGACTAATCCTTGTTGCTTTCAATAACAATTTATACATAATAAAGTTGCACCATATATTATTTGGTGCTTTTTGTTTGCAAAAAAGAATTGTTTAATACTTAGGCGAACATGTAGGCTTATCTAATTCAACTTAAGTTTCTACTTTTAATACCTATTTAGTTCCTTCGTTAGAAATGGAGTCATTGATTTCACAAAGTTTAATGTGTACACAGATACACTCAGACATGGTAAAACGGTTGTGGAACAGGCATTAGCCATCCAGGACGAATTGGAAAACAAAACGTTTGAAGATCTGTTGGACGCACAGAAGCGCTATTTGGATGAATATTGGAGTAAATCCGATATTCAAATTGATGGGGATGATGAGCTCCAGCAAGGGATTCGATTTAATCTATATCATCTATTGCAATCAGCTGGTAAAGATTCGGTTAGTAATATTGCAGCCAAAGGATTATCTGGCGAAGGGTATGAAGGGCATTATTTCTGGGATACGGAGATCTATATGTTCCCTGTATTCCTAATGACTAACCCTGAAATAGCTAAAAATTTATTGTTGCACCGTTATTCTGTGTTAGATAGTGCAAGAGAACGAGCAAAAGAGATGGGGCACTCGAAAGGTGCGTTATTCCCCTGGAGAACGATTACTGGTGGAGAAAGCTCAGCATTATTTTTCCCTGCAGGTACCGCACAATATCATATCAGTGCAGATATTGCATACAGCTTTATCCAGTATTATTTAGTAACGAAGGACGAGGAGTTTCTTCAAACATATATGGCCGAAGTTCTATTCGAAACAGCACGTCTTTGGGTGGATACTGGACATATGTTAGATGGACAATTTCGAATTGATGACGTAACAGGTCCTGATGAGTATACCTGTATTGTGAACAATAACTATTATACGAATGCGATGGCTAAACATAATTTACTATGGGCTGCGAAAGTATATCAACAGTTAAAAGAGAAGAATTCGTTACAAGAGTTGGCTAGTAAAATTAATGTTACGGAACAAGAAGTCAACGAGTGGCTGGAAGCTGGAGAAAGTATGTACTTGCCATACGATGAAGACCTGAAGATAAACGCTCAGGATGATAGCTTCTTGAAAAAGGAACGTTGGGATTTGGAAAATACGCCAAAGGATAAGTTTCCTTTACTACTTAATTATCATCCATTAACATTGTACCGCTATCAAGTGTGTAAACAAGCAGATACGGTGCTTGCTCATTTTCTTTTAGAAGATGAACAAGACGAAGAAACAATTAAAAATTCCTATGATTACTATGAGAAAATTACCACACACGATTCCTCTCTATCATATTGTGTGTTCAGTATTATGGGCTCAAAACTTGGTTATGATGAGAAAGCATATCGATATTTTAATGAAACAGCAAGGTTGGATTTAGATATACACATGGAAATACGAAAGATGGGCTTCATATGGCAAATATGGGTGGAACCTGGTTAGCCATCGTATTTGGATTTGCTGGTTTACGGGTAAAAGAAAGTGGGATTTCCTTGCAACCAACACTACCTAAGCAGTGGAATTCCTTAGCATTTCACTTGCAGTACCAAGGTCGATTGCTTAAGGTTCGGATGGAGAATGAAGTAATCACGTATACAATTGAAGAAGGCGACAGCTTGGAGATTATGCACAGCGGCAAGCCTGTTGTTTTAGAAAAAGGTAAGGAAGTAGAAATGGCTATTCAAGTATAAATTCAAATTTAGAGATATAAGAAGTGATACCTTCTAATAGGGGGTATCATTTTTATTTTGGAATAGTTTGTAATGGCATTAGCGCGCTAAGCTTACTATTGCTATTTATTAAACAGTGAGTTACCATAACAGTGTCTTATATTGGTAGAATTTTCCCTTCTCTAATACCGTTTTGTTGTTCCTCCCCTCCTACTCACAAAAAATCCTTGTTCATTATTCTTTAAATCAATATCTAATAAAGGATGTGGTACTGTGAAACCATTTAAAGAAGCATTTAACGATTGGCTTCAAAAAATATTAATGAAGAGAAGAATCATCGCAGAAGAGAAATATTGGAGAAAGGATTAGGACATGGAACTGTTGAATTTCTACGTCTTATTTGGTATCCAACCATTGGCAATTTTGACTAGCATTATAAACATAATAATCATTATCTATGTGCGAGTTTTTCACGACAACAAGACCAAGTATTTGTATTAGCTCATTGTCAATTACATGGTTCACAAGCTCATAGAAGTGATTGACCTGCTCCTCTTGAAATGGCGTATCGGTGATTACTTCAAAATCAATATCTTTCACTAGATCCCTAGCGTCCACAAAAAATAAGTCATCTTTTTTAGCAGTCATGCAATCATTCCTCTCAAATTATTTTCGGCAATTAAAATAGGTGCTTTCCGTGTGGGAAGCACCTATAGGGATGAAAAGGCTTCTGTAGGCAAAACAGATCAAGATGATCCTACTTTTTTTGTCCTTTTATCAATAAAATTACCGATAAAAGGACTGAAATTACTAGTAAAGTCAAGGCAATTAGATTTAATTGAAAACTAGGTTCCCCTATAGTAAATTGATAAAGACCCAATGCTATAATTATCAAAGATAGAATTATGATTATTGTCTTGTATAGTTTCGTTTTAATGTTAATAATAGCACTCACCTTTTCTAAGCTTGTGATTTAACCCAGTATGGAATTAGTTCATCCCAGTCAATTGGATTCTTAACTAATTTTATTATTACTCCTTCACCTTGACGATTATTCCATAGAATAACTCCAGAACCGATTGTAAGTAATCCACCAGCAACTGCAGCAGCCACAGTACCGTAAACTGGTATTAGGTTAGCTATTTGAGCTACTCCTGCACCTACAACTAAAAGTGCTGCGAGTCCATTAGCAGTACAAGAATCTAAATAAAGAGTTCCTCCCAATAAACCACCATCATAATAATTACTACCACTACAAGCAAAGGTTCCATTTTCGGAAGCTAGTCCATTTTCTAACAAATATTCATTTGCTTTTTTATACATTTCTTGATTTTCCTTAACTAGGTTCATGTCAATTCCACTTTGCGTAGCAGCTTTCACATCAAACTGGAATAATCCAGTTGATTCATCAATGTTTATAAAAGGAGCGATTTTTTCACCTTGTTTTAATTGCTCATCTGTAAATTCCAAAACGTCGGTGATTTGATTTTCAGTTACTTCTGATTGATCTTGCGCAAAGGAAGCTTTTGGGAAAAAACTAAGAATTAACACAGCTGTCATCATTACGATAAACCCTTTTTTAATTTTTTTCATTCTAATTCTGGTTTGTACATTTAGTATAGTATTTATTTGCAAAAATTGGAATAGGTAAATGTATTGATTATTAAGAATACTTTTCCAGTAATATATGTTGAGGATTAATAGATTTATAGTTGTAATCGGGATAAAAGTACTAAATTTATAAATTGCGAATTTATATAAGGTATGTAACCTTTGTTCAAAGATTTTTACAGCCATTGGCATAGTAATGTATCGGTTTATCGTATCTTGCTTCAAATTCAGCCCACGCTATCCTTTTCCTTCTTACAATAACTTAAACAGCATACAGTACTCTCCAATATTTGTTCACACCTTTTTTCTTTAGCATAACAAATTCACTCACTTGAAAACGTGGAAAGTTTTTGTGGAAGAATGGAATTATCTTGGTATTAGAACATGAAAGAGTAGAAACTTTACTGAAATCAAACCAAAAACAATAAAATAATTCGAGATTTGCAAGATTATTACTTATTAAAAATCTTTGAATTAGTAACCTAGCTCATGAATTAATCCAAGTAGATGTATATAATATATTCATTAGAATTTATTAATTCCTTTTTTATACTTTGAAAGAAATCAATCTCTGAATTATATTTTTCTGTTTTTGCTTTATCTTTTAGATATTTCTCAAAGCCGATTTTAAAAAATGGATCAGATGGTTCATTTACAATCTTTGCTATGCTATCTTCAACATTATACATTTTCCTCTTTTTGTAGGAATCCATGTAAGCTACATTGTTTTTTTGTTTCATTTGTTTTTCTTCCTTCCTGAAAAATTCCATTTTATATGTTAATTAACTCTCTATGACTTCTGTACTTAAGTGAACAACAGGAACCATTTTGGACGTTCAGGATCAGTCGGTGTCAAAGTATATTTACTCAATAATTTTTCTCCATAATTTGGGTTAATTTTTTCTATTTTCACTTTTGTATTCTTATTACTAATTGTAAAAGGAGGAGTGTAATCCTGCGGGACCGCTTCCAATAATGGTCAGGTCATACAATTCCTGTGTTTCCATTTTTTATTCCCCTTTATTATTCGTTATTTATTCTTACTAGAACCTCAATGAATTTCCGAATTATTTTTTCTAAAGCAGAGTGCTAAAGCAATGGAGTAATTTGACAACCCATAATTAATAATGATTATCAATATCAATTGCATTTTATCATAGATAGAAGATGATAACAAATTTGAATAGTGAATTATTAGTGAATTAATGAAGGCTGAGGTTAGGGAGGTGAAATTTTAAGCAGCAAGATCATCTTAATTAGGTAATCTAAGATAACCAAAGACCCCAAACACCCCTGTATCACTATAAAGTTAATACAGGGGTGTTTTTTCTTTCGTACTTTTATGTTTTTATCTGACAAAGGTGATGTATCGTAGCTCTAGTTCGAACAAAAATCTGAAACCCTCTTTAGTCTCTCAAGTATTCTTTGACTCCACCCTTAATAGCTTCCGCTACAGATTGTTGAAAATCATCTGTTAGCATTTTTTGCTCATCTACTGGGTTCGTTATATAGCCGATTTCAAGTAAAACGGCAGCCATTGTAGTATCTTTTAAAACAAAATAGTTTTCTTTTTTCACGCCACGGTTAGGAAAGCCTGTCGTTTTTGAAACATGTCTGTGTATTATATTCGCCAATCGTTTCGAATTTTTATGATAATAAAATGATTCAGTACCAGAAACAGATGGGTCTGTAAACGTATTAGCATGTAATGATATATATAAATCGGCATCTATGTCATTAGCATAATTTGGCCTTTCTCGAGCTTCTGCTGAAAGAAAAACATCCTCTTGTCTCGTCATGTACACTTCTATTTGGGAATCCTTTTCCAATAAATGTAAGACCTTTTTAGCCAGACTTAATGTAAAATCTTTTTCGTATGAACCACTTGCGCCGATAGCCCCTGGGTCTTCGCCACCATGTCCAGGGTCAATTACAACCTTATATTTTTCTTCTTTTGAGGAAGTTTTAGTAGTCTCTGTCTTACTAGATGTTTTAGTAGTCTCTGTTTTACTAGATGTTTTAGGTTCTGGTTTGTCGCTTATATTAAAGTACAATAAACCAACCAATAAAAATAGTATAAGAAGTCGAATCCATTTTTTCATATAATACACTCTCCTTTAATGCTTGCAAAATTAATTTTTTTATGGATTCAGTGAATGACAACGATCATAACAGTTAAAGTTATAGGGTTTGGTGTTTTCATCTATTTTCTTTGTTTGAAATCCATTTTCAGATAAATAGGTTAATAGGATTGACAGATGGTTCGCAGTCTCCGCTTGATCATGCATTAGAATAATAGATGTTACCCCAGCACTAGATAAGTATTCAATTTGTTCCACAACGGAATCTACATATTGGTCATCTGATAATGACCAATCACTACTGTCAACATTCCAATCCCATAAATGAAATCCGTTACTATCCAAAACCTCTCGATAAGTTTCCGTTAAATAAGGGATACTGCCATAAGGTGTTCGTATCAGGTTGGAATGAACGCCTGTAATTTCTTGAAGTGTTTCCTGAGCTGTGATCATTTCTTCCAGAGCAGATTGTTCCGAATCATAAAACTGATTCTTATCATGTGTAACGCCATGCATTCCTACAGCGTGACCGTCTTCTATGATTTTATTAACCACATCTGGAAAGTCTCTCATTGCAGGCTCTAGCATAAAAAATGTCGCTTTGGCGTTAAATTGACTTAGCGTATCCAAAATATTCTTTGTTACAGAAGTAGGTCCATCATCAAAGGTTAGATAAACAACTTTTCCTGTAGCTTGGGAATTCACTGGCTGATCATTTTCAGATGCTGTTTTTTCGTTGTTCTCTTTAGGTTCTATTGGTGCAGTAGGATCCTTGTTGAAAGACTTCACATTTTTTTCCTCCTTTTTTAGAGGTTTCACTTGATACGTAACCTGATCACTTTGACAGGCAGAAATAATAAGTAGAAAAGCGAAATAGATAAGTATGCTAACTTTCTTCATATAAAAACCTCAATTCTACGTTGTCTGTTGATAGATTAGTATAGTAAAATAAAGATCAGATAAAGATAAAATGTATTTGAGCTAAAGATTGAATCGAACTAAAAAAACCATTCGCTTACTATCCAAAAAGTAGTAAGCGAATGGTTTAACCACAATCAAAAAATATTATTTTTTATTTAAATGAAAGTAAAAACATACTCCTTTTTTAGTATTAAATACCCCAAATGGGACATCATGCAACATTAAAATATTCTTAGAAATGGCAAGCCCTAAACCTGTTCCTTGTTTTGACCGTTGAGTTTTTTCTCCTTGATAAAAACGATCCCAAATTTTTTCTAGTTGCTCCTCTTCAATATAACTTCCTTCATTTTCTACAGTGATCTTTACCTTATCGTCCTCACTAACAGTTGAAACTACTATTTGCCCTTTGTCTGGTGTATGTTGAATTGCATTAGAAAGAAAATTAGTAATAACCTGTTCCACGCGATTTTGATTAGCTATTACTTCAATTGAATGAAGGTTTAGACTTACGTCAATTTGTTGATCACTTACTTTTAATGATAACTGATTGTAAACCGAACGAATTAATTCATCTATGAAAAAAGACTCCATTTCGAGTTTATATGTTCCTGATTCATATTTTGCTAATTCAAGCATGTCTGCGATCAGATGGTCCATGCGATCCACTTCATTTTCCATCGCGCTAAAATAATGGTCCTTCTTCTCAGCAGCAACACCATCTTGAAGAATAGACATACAGCTTTTCATAATACTTAAGGGTGTTTTCAATTCATGCGATACC
This sequence comes from Ornithinibacillus salinisoli, assembly GCF_042684965.1. Lineage (NCBI taxonomy): Bacteria > Bacillati > Bacillota > Bacilli > Caryophanales > Bacillaceae > Ornithinibacillus > Ornithinibacillus salinisoli. The sequence goes on along the minus strand of NZ_JBHUMI010000005.1, from coordinate 110,983 downwards.
CCTGCAATGAAATCTTTCCGAGTTTGTTCCAACTGTCTTTCTTTCTCGACATCTTGTTGCAGTTGATCAATATAGGACTGCAATGTTGTGGAGAGAAAATTAATATTGTTTGACAATTCGCCGATTTCATCTTTGGATTGAGCGGTAATTCTCTCGGAAAAATCTAAATTTGTCATTCTTTTCGTAGCATCATTTATACGCAATAATGGCCTTGCGATCCCTTTCGAATAGTAAAAAGCAGTTAACAAAACTAACGTAACAACAAATAGAACAATGTAAATATAGTATTCTTTAATCATTTGTACTGCTTCATTTACTGGTTGTAAGGAAGCCATTGTGTAGAAATATATCGTTTCCTCATTGCTATTTTTTGCTGTATTAACGAGTAGCTTATATTGAATACTATCTCTCTCAAAATCCTGTACTTCTGTTTCAACATTCTTATTTAACAAAAGGTCAACCTGGAATTCCTTTAGCTTTTCGAACAATATTGGATTGGAAAATATACTATGAGTTACATCTGGTATATGAATATCTTTGACGTGACCATATATCGCAAGAGAAGTATCATCAAACTTTTCAGATTCTTGCAAAAGTTGCTTATTTTCCCATAGTGTATAGGAATAGGATCCTTGCCTATCAAACAAGCTGTCAATAGCCTCCGAGGGTAGTGCCTTCTGAAAGGATCCCTCAAAAACGCTGCCAAAAGTATCATCAGATCTCCAAAACAATTGATACGGATAAATAGAATTTTCTTTCTTTATCCCTTGAACTTCAATGGTTGGATATTCGTTAAGGGTATTCTCTTGATTTATAAGCTCCTCTTGATTGATTAAATAATAAATAGGAATTTTTATCGGCACATTTTCAACATATTTTCTTTCGATTTTTCTTTTACTTGTATTTGCGTATATAAATGTTTTTTCTAGTTCAATAAAATAGTCTTCTGTCCCTTTTATGTTGCCATTCTCATCTAACACGACAATCGAAGCATTATGCTCCTGGTAAAAGTCTTGTTCCAGTTGTCGCAACCTATCCTCCTCATCAATGTTTAGATATTCTTGACGAAAAGATGCAATAGCTTCAGTTAACTGATCGACTTTTTTCTCGGCATAAAATCGTTCAAAAAATAAAGTTTGACCGATAAATATAGCTAGTATGATAAACAAACATAATCCTGATGTTAAAAGGAATAACTTTCCTACAATCCTATTTTTCATGATTTCTCCTCAAATTTATAACCGGCCCGCACAATTGTTTTAATTTGCTTTGAACTTGTCCCAAGCTTATTTCTCAAATTCCGCATATGTGTATTGATTGTTCGATCATCTCCGGTATACTCATATCCCCATACTTGATTAATTAATTGTTCCCTAGTTATAACAATATTTTTATTCATCATTAAATACGTTAATATTTCAAACTCAGTATGTGTTAGTGCTATGTGTTTTCCATCCACTTTTACTGAATGAGATTGAAGATTTACTTCAATATGTTGACTAGTCAATATATGGTTCTTTTTGTTTGGAGTAGGGGAATGAGATGTCAGTAAACGTTTGGCTCTTGCCAATAATACACGTGGGCTATAGGGTTTGGTGACATAGTCATCTGCACCTAATTCAAAACCTAATAATGTATCTTCTTCATCTGATCGTGCTGTCAAAATAATGATAGGAACAACAGACTTTTCACGGATTCTTTTACAGACTGACCATCCATCTAACTCGGGCATCATAATGTCTAAAATAATTAGATCAATGCTGTAATTTTCAAATAAATCTATTGCTTCCGTCCCATCTCTTGCTTCCAAAACATCACAACCAGCATCTAAGAAATAATCTTTACTTATTTCCCGTAAAATATTTTCATCTTCTACTATTAAAACTGTTTTTTTCATTAGAAATATCTCCTGAATTTTATAGTTGTTTTGCGTTATATCCGATATTTAAGTATTTTAATTCTAACAAATAAATAGTAACAAAAATATGTAAAGATAAAATGAAGATTGACAGCAATGAATAGGAAATAATTGCATTAACGCCTAAATTAAAATGTTTTTAGTTTAATAAGATTTTAATTGCTATCATGTAAAAATGGGGAAAATAATAAGAGATGAAAATCGATTGGTTAATTAAAGCGGGAATTTATTGGATAGATATTATATTTGAAGAAACTAGTGTTTTTTTGTAGGAGTTGTATATTATAAAATTTAAAAGCCTAAACTCCTTATTTTTACCGAAGAATTAGGCTTATGGTCTTCCGCAATCACGCCCGGCTGCGGAATTTCATTATCTATTGAACAGTATCGTTGTACTGCGCAGTAAATAAATCTATTGTTTTTCGCCTTTCTTACTCAACATTAGCTTGGTTATTGGAACAAAGGCTCTTGAAAATCATTTGCTTTTCAGTACTGTCTTATCCTATTCATTATTATCGTTCTCATCATAATATGTTTTCAATTCTTTATAAATATAGTTGGCTATGCTTTCAGGAAAATAATTAGTAAACTCATGATTGTACTTAGCTAAAAAATAATCATCATCCACAAGATTTATAAGGTTTCCACTCGCTGGGAATAGGTTATCCATTTCGTTTAGAATTTCTTGTACTTTTTTTCTGCTGGTAGAATCATTATAATGAATAACATTTCTAATTGCTTGAATTAAATACCATAACTCTCTATCCATTTTCTCCTTGTATTCAGGATCATGAAGCAATTTTATTTCTTTCAAGATCTCCTTGTCATCTGTAAAATGTTCTTCCAATATTTGAATTTGTGATTTTTCCCTCCTAAATAAATCAAGCATTATAAAAGCAAATTCATTTAATTCTTCCTCAGAAATACCTTCAATGTTGTACAGTCTCTCCATTCTCGTAATTACTTCTAACTTATCATTTAATTCCGCTTGCTTTTTTTCAATTAACTGTTTCTGTACCTGTAACAACTCTCGATTTTTAAACTTCTGATTAGTCAATTGTTCTTTTATTTCTTTTAATGATAAACCAAAATGTTTTAAAATCATTATTTGTTGAAAAAGTTCCCAGTCTAATCGTGTATATACTTTTCGACCACTTTTATTTAACTTTATGGGGGTAAGTAACTCCATTTTATCGTAGTATCTTAGTGTTCTTACCGTTGAACCTACTAATTTTGCAAACTGACCAATTGTCATTTCCATGTTAATACCTCCTTCCTGAATTATAAACTGTTACGTAAGGTCACAATCAATACATTTGTTAAACGTTTTGATAAGATAAATTAACGAATTTAAAACAGGCTATTTTTTAGTAGAAAATGTTTGCTTACGACATTACGTCACAAATTATGATTGGTTCTATAATAAGTTTGAGAGGATGGTTATCTATGGAACAACAATCATTATTTCGGAATCGTACCTTCATATTTCTGTTTATCGGTGGCTTTTTGGCGCTAATAGGGTTTAGTATGTTTTTTATGACAACAACTTGGTTTGTCATCTCTGATTTAAATTCTGCTAGTTCATTGGGCATTATTCTTATTGCCATTACTGTGCCACGTATTCTTATGATGGCATTTGGAGGGGTTCTTGCTGATAAATTCAAGAAGACGACAATAATGTTCAGTACGAGTTCAATCCAAGGAGTTCTGCTAGTTATCATATTTTTATTGCACAATGCAAATCAATTAACATTTTTGTACCTGATTATTTTGGGGTCCATTTTTGGAACATTAGATGCATTTTCTGGACCAGCTGGAACATCATTAATCCCGAAAATAGTACAAAAAAACCAAATAAAACAAGCAAATGCTATTATTCAAGGGTTAGGTCAAATTGGCTTTGTTATTGGACCTATTATCTCTGGGAGTGTCATGGAAATCGGTGGAGTAACAGCAGGTTATTTAGTCTCAGCTATATTTGTTCTGTTATCCGCCTTTTTTATGTTCCCACCTTTCTTAAAAGAAGGTCCAGTAGTCAATACAATAAAACAAACACCATTTAAAGATTTCGTAGAGGGACTTTCCTATGTAAAAGCAAGTAGATTTTTAATTACAGGTATCTTAATTTTAATAACGTTAAACTTTTTTGCCTTCGGAGCAATATCCATTGCAATCCCCATTTTAGTGGAAACTTATGGAGGGACACCTATTAATCTTAGTTACATTGAGGCTGCTTTAGGGGTTGGGATGCTAATAAGCACAGCAATTATCGGTATGATCAAAATACGCCGTAGGGGATTAACATCGATTGCAGGATTAATTGCGACATTAATAGTAGCTGTAGCTTTTAGTCAAATTCCTAATTTGTATATTTTAACAGCGTTAGCGTTCTTAATTGGATTTACCATGACATTTGTATCCATCCCATTTTTCGCTTCAGCACAAGAAAATACCGATCCCCGCATTATGGGAAGGGTCATGAGTATAGTCTTTTTAGCCATGAACGGGTTTGATCCGCTTGCCTATGCAACTGTAACTCTACTCGTTTCAAGAGGATTTGATATTCAATTAGTCATTCTGTCCTTTTCTATTGTTGGATTAATAATTGCTCTTTCCATTCTATGGAGAGGGCATACATTTAGAAGTTACAAGTCTAACTATTAATTTACTTTCAGGAAAAGGCCACTTTAGATAGAAGTGGTCTTTTTTAGGTTTTATAGATAAAATAAATACACTTGTTGCATAGTAAGAGTCTACTACGTAATACAAGAGTTAATCTATCCTGTGCTCATTAATTATATAAAAGCATTCAGTGGTCAACGTCTGTCATTTCCTGGTACAATCTTTACCACCTAGTGGAAAAAAGTAAGGCAATGGTGCTAAATTCATTGGCCATAATCAGATGGATTGGCTTAGTTGAAACTGATTAAATAAATTTAAGGAAATTGAGATAAATCTATTGAATAAATAAAATGTAAAGAAACTTATATACATGATGATAGGAGAATAAAAAAAATACTATTATGTCAAAAATAAAAATTGACTGGACACTGTTTGGTGTCATATAATAAAGACACTAATTGGTGTCCAATTTATAAGGATGAGTGATTTTGAACGATAATAATCAAGAGCGTGATGTTTATGTAGCCATCGCTGACCCAACAAGACGTAAGGTGTTGCGTTTGTTGGCAGATGCAGAAGAGTTACCTCTTTACGAAATAACTGCTCAATTTCAAATGGGGCGTACTGCTGTTTCTAAACATTTGGCTATTCTTAAAGAAGCAGGTCTAGTTGCGGATCGAAAAGTAGGTAGGGAAACAAGGTATCGACTAAATGCTGCTCCCTTAAGGGAAATTAAGGATTGGGTAACCTTTTATGAGAAATTTTGGAAAGACAAAGTGGTACTTTTAAAAAAATTATTAGAGGAGGAATAAATAATGGCAGATTTGTCATTGGATTTTCAGTTTTCAAGTTCAATCAATAAGGTGTGGAACGCATTAACAGATTCGGATACTCTTGCAATATGGATAATGGAAAATAACTTTAAACCAATCGTAGGACATAAAAGTCAATTTCGAAATGATGATTGGAATTTAATTGTAGATTGTGAAGTATTAGTAGTGGATGAACCTTATAAGTTATCTTACACATGGGTAGGTGGTCCGATAAACACTATAGTCACATGGACATTGAAGCAAGAGGGTGGAACAACTTACTTACATCTCGAACATACTGGATTCGAAAAAGAAGACCAAGCGTTCAATGGGGCGAAATATGGTTGGGCGGATAAGGTTGAAAAACTAAAAAAAGCGTTAGAGGAAGTATAAGACTAAACTTTTGAACCTGTTTTTTAGTATTAAGCTAACGTATAGGAAAAAGCAAATGGCTCAGTATAGGACTGGGCCGTTGTTTTATTAGTAGAAATAATGATACAAAATACAATGCAAACGCAGTTAAATAGATCGACTATCGAGGGAAAGAGTTTAATAAATGAAGTTTTTTGAGTGAGAAAGTAATTGTTGTTGCGCTTTCTATATTTAGGATTTTTAATACCCAATTCTCAAAAAAATGAAAGCGATGTACAAATTGTTAAGTATAACCTTGGAAATAGGTGTTGTTTAAGAACGAGTCTGAGTAGCTCTTTGAGAAGTTTAATAAAGAAGGGTTTGAAGAACTTCTCTGAAGACATCATTTTTATTTTAGGAGGGAACAACATGGAAGTTTTTGATGAATTTTTAGCGCAGATTGATAACCCAAAACATCGCAACCGAACAGAGGAAGTTTTGGCTTGGGTCACTAATAAATTTCCAAATTTAACACCGAAAATTGCGTGGAATCAACCTATGTTTACCGATCACGGCACATATATTATTGGCTTTAGCGTATCCAAGCAACATTTGGCTGTTGCCCCTGAAAGGGCAGGGATTATTCATTTTTCTGATGAAATTGTGCAGGCTGGTTATGATCACAGCAAGATGTTAGTACGATTCCCATGGGATAGTCCAGTTGATTTCTCATTACTTGAGAAAATGATTGAATATAATATTTTGGATAAGGCAGACTGTTCAACTTTTTGGCGGAAATAATTTAAAAGGGATAAACCCATGTTCTTTTGATGAATTCGTAATGCAATTAACTGCTTCAGATAAGTATGGGGGAGCTAATTATAAAAAAGGAGACAAGAAAATGAGTTTTTTTCAAGATATGTTATCAATATTCAAAAAGAGAGAGTTATTATTTTTAGAAAGCTACAAAGAATCAGAAGGTGTATATACCTTTCTATTTGAAAAAGAGAAAGATTTAAACTGGAAAGCAGGGCAACATGGTTTGTTTAATATTACTCATAAGTCTATAAAAAACGCTACACGTCCATTCACTTTGGCGTCTGCTCCAAATGAGAATGTTGTTAAAATAACAATAGGCATTAGTGATGATCCAAGTGACTTTAAGAAAGCGATGTTAGAACTAAAACAGGGGATGAAAGTTAGTATGAGTGGGCCAGTAGGGTCATTTTATTTAGAGGATAACAGTCCTTCAATTCTAATTGCAGGTGGAATGGGAATTACACCATTTCGATCGATAGTAAAGCAAATAGAAGCGGAAGGAAATGGCATTGAGGAGCCAATACATCTTCTTTATTTGGATAGCAAAAAGTCATACATATATAAAGATGAACTAGATGAAATTGCTAACAATACTTCAATAAGTGTAACTTACCTCGATTCAAGGGATGACTTACATCAAGAGATAGACAGGTTAACCACTTTATATAAGAACAATAGTAAGTACTATGTAGCAGGACCGAAGTCAATGGTAAATTCTATTTCTATTTACTTAAGAAATCACAGTATTGCAAAACGAAATATCAAAAAGGATGTCTTAATTGGGTATTAGTTAATACTAATGGATAGTATACTACTCCTAATTCTTTTAGATCCTATTCTATAGCGAATGTTCAGTAGACAGAAACCCAATCTGAGGAGGAAAGCTGAACACCCTCTGCTCTTAATTAAAAGAGCAGAGTTTTTTTTTATAGTTGTTATTGCAAAAATTGGTAATGACAATGTTGAATAATAATTAACTAAAATAAATATCCAAAAATTACTTTGACAGATAGAGTACTTAGTGATACGATTACTCTATCAGAAAGAGTAATGATGTTTAAGGAAGTGGCAATGAAATGAGAAGTGATATAATTCGTGGACATTTGGATTCGATTATTTTGCGTTTAGTTATGGAACAGGATAGGTATGGTTACGAAATTTCTAAGGAAATTAGCTATCGAACAGATAATCGTTTTCAAATTAAGGAAGCAACGTTATATGCTGTTTTTCAAAGGCTTGAAAAAAATGGATTAATTGAGTCATATTTTGGAAGTGTTTCTAAAGGTGGGAAAAGGAAGTATTACACAATTACAACACTTGGAAAAGCATTTTTAAAAGAAACGGTGGAAGAATGGAAGGTCACAAAGGAGATTATTGATTTATTTATGGAGGGATTAAATTGAAGCAATTAAGAGACCATGTTAACGAGTTATTTAAAGATGTACCGGAGAGTGAACAAAGAAATGCAATTATGCAAGAGGTCTTGCAAAATTTAGAAGAAAAAGTATGGGATATAATGGAGCAAGGAAAAGAGGAAGAAGATGCAATTAATAAAGCAATTGTTGAGTTTGGTGATATTGAAGATCTAAGAAAGGAATTAGGCGTTAATCAATCATCTAATGCTAAAAAGAAACGTACCACAAAACTAAACTTAGGGTTTTCCATATGGGGAAGTATACTGATCATTTCATTATTTACTTTTATCAATTTCTATTATACGCCGAATGTTATTTGGTTTGTTTATCCAGTATTCGCAGTATTATGGTGGCCGTTGACGATGTACTTCAATTGGAAGCGAATAAAATAGGAGGGAACTAAATGAAGAAATATGATGTTGGTTTTGTTGTGGCAGGTAGTTTGATGACTATTGTTTTTTTAATAACAATAAACTTCATAACTAGTTCTAAATATATTTGGTCCGTATATCCTTCCATTGCATTGTTATTGTTTCCTATTGGTTTTTATTTAATGAAGAAAAAGGAATACACTTTATTTTCCATTCTAAGTAGTCTGGGGATCAGTATATACCTAATTGTAGAGAACTTTATGAGTACGCCGGGGTATCCGTGGTTTCTATATGCAGTTGCGCCACTTGCTATATATCCAATCCTTGTAATTTTGGGGAAGCGGGCACAAACAATGCCAGTGGCAATAATAGGAAGCGGTAGTATTATTATATATTATTTAGTCTTAAATCTATTTCTTTCTCCCCAGTACCCATGGGTGATATTCCCTGCTTTTGCAGTGTTATGGTGGCCATTAACAATTTATCATGTGAAAAGAAAGGCATATGTTAGATTTTCTATATACGCCTCCATATTTATTAGTGTGTTTTTTATCAGTGTAAATGCAATTTCTTCACCACATGAGATCTGGGCAATATACCCAATCTTTGTAGTTCTTTGGTGGCCACTAAGTATGTATTTCTTTGTCCATAAGAGACAACTAGAATTATATTCCGAAACTGCACAGAAGAATATATCCCACAAATCATACGAATTAAAAAACTACAGTTAATTACAAATGGCGTCACACCGACTTTATAGTAGATTTTCATCAAATACGCCAATGGAGAATCGGGAACATACAAATGTATGCTTTCTCGGTTTTTTTTGTATAAAAACAGATCCAGTTATCTAGAGAGATAAGTACTAACAAAATAATGAATAAACACAGGATAAATATAGCCTTCGAGAAACCTATGGAGCTATTGACAAGGAAATAAAACAGGAGTAGATTATAACATATTAACTCGTACATAATCAGAAACTATATAATCACAGAATCAAAGATTGAGCCGTGGAACTATTTGCGATAGTTTACTTAATCTTTTGGTTGTATTTTGCTAAGTAAGAAGTGATATTCACGGTCTCTAATTTTGCAACCAACAACGCAAGCATTTTAAGAGGAAGGTCTAGGTTTATCTAAGGACAATATTATGCGAGATATTTTTATTTTAAACAGACATTAGTATTGAAGGAGAAATACCTTATGATAGAAAGATTAAAAAATTATAACTTAAGTCCTGCACAGATTATCGTGTTATTTTATGTGATTGCTGTAATAATATCTGTTTGCTTACTTAGTTTACCTATCACAGTAAATCCAGGTGTTAATTGGAGCTTTTTGGATGTTTTATTTACCGCAGTAAGTGCAATAAGTGTTACAGGTCTAACAGTTGTATCAACCGCAGATACTTTTAGTACACCAGGGGTCTTTATTTTACTATTCATCCTTCAGTTTGGCGGAATTGGAATTATGACTTTGGGTACTTTTTTTTGGCTAATAATTGGAAAGAAAATTGGTTTAAAGGAGAGGCGTTTAATACGTACAGATCAAAACCAATCTAATTTATCTGGTTTAGTTAATCTAATGAAACATATATTGATAATAATCCTTGCGATAGAGCTTGTAGGGACAATAATATTAGGTACCTACTTTCACTTTCTTGATTATTTTCCAACCTGGCAAGAATCGTTTATACAAGGTTTATTTGCTTCTGTCAGTGCTACAACAAATGCAGGTTTCGATATTACGGGTAGTTCGCTTGAACCGTTTGCCAAAGATTACTTCGTGCAAATTGTTAACGTGATTTTATTAACACTTGGAGCAATTGGTTTTCCAGTTCTTGTGGAATTAAAGGATTTTATCAAAAATAAAAATAAATTCGGTACTCATTTTAGTTTATATACGAAATTAACAACAGTAACTTTCTTTTCACTAATGATTTTCGGAACTATTGTTATACTACTTTTCGAAGCCAATCATTTTTTTGCGGATAAAAGCTGGCATGAGTCGTTTTTCTATGCATTTTTCCAATCATCAACTACAAGAAACGGTGGTTTAGCTACAATGGATGTTAGTCTGTTTTCCACCTCAACATTATTAGCATTATGTTTTTTAATGTTTATCGGTGCGTCTCCAAGTTCTGTTGGAGGTGGGATTCGGACAACGACATTTGCAGTTATACTACTACTTATCATGTCATTTGCCAAAGGTCAAAAGAATATTAAAGTATTTAGACGAGAAATACATGAAGACGATATTAGAAAGTCTGTCGTTGTAAGTTTCCTAGCAGTGGTCATTTGTTTTAGTGCAATAGTAATTCTAACAAAAACCGAACCATTTTCCTTAATGGAAATTATGTTTGAGGTAAGCTCTGCGTTTGGTACTACTGGCTTATCAATGGGAATAACTCCTGAATTAAGCTCTATTGGAAAGACAGTTATTATTGCATTAATGTTCATCGGAAGAATAGGAATTCTTTCTTTTATCTTTATATTCCATCATGAAAAAACAGCTGTTAATTACCACTATCCGAAAGAGAAATTAATTGTTGGATAAAGAGTTAGGTGAATAGACGTAAAATTCACCTTGACAAAGATCGAGACATAAGCTATATTATTTCATAATATAAATCGGTTAAAAATTCGTTGACGAGAACGAGTATGTACGGGTCCTGATTCACAGAGAGTTGGCGCTTTGGTGAAAGCCAATGTTCAGTTCGTACAGAAAATCCTCTCCGAGAAGGAAAGCTGAACTTGTTTTAAGTTTTCCCGGGAATCCGCCGTTACAAGGATCGCGTATGATGGTACGTTGATTGAGTGCTAGCTAATTGCAAGAATAAAGCGATTGCTAGAATCAGGGTGGTAACACGGGTGAGAACTCGTCCCTATTATAGGGGCGAGTTTTTGTGTTTTTTGGCAAATAAGAAAGTTTAAGGTTTCTTATGCTGGATAAGTGCAACTAAGGCTAGTGCCATAAGCTTGGCAATAGCCAAGTTGTCTAAAAGAAATAAAGGAGTGAGAACATGAAAAGGGTTAATAGTAGCGAGTCCACCTTACAACGAGAAAATCGTATCAAGGAATTATGGGAAAAAGAACACACTTTTAAAAAATCGATTTCAAACCGAGAAGGTAACGAAACGTTTGTGTTTTATGAAGGTCCACCAACGGCAAATGGATTGCCTCATGCTGGTCATGTTTTAGGACGGGTTATTAAGGATTTTATTGGTCGTTATAAAACGATGCAAGGATACCAAGTGATTCGCAAAGCTGGGTGGGATACACATGGTCTACCAGTTGAACTCGGTGTAGAGAAGAAAATTGGCATTTCGGGAAAAAAGGAAATCGAAGCGTATGGTGTCGAGAAATTTATTGAGGAATGTAAGGCAAGTGTCTTTGATTATGAAAGAGAATGGAGAGTTTTTACAGAGGTAATTGGGTATTGGGTAGATATGGATGATCCATATATAACCCTTCAGAATAACTATATCGAAAGTGTTTGGTATATTTTGGCTAAGATTCATGAAAAGGATCTTTTATACCGGGGACATCGTGTGACACCGTACTGTCCGAGCTGTCAAACATCATTAAGCTCTCATGAGGTAGCTCAGGGATATAAGGATGTAAAAGATTTATCTGTTACTGCTAAGTTCAAAGTAGAAGGGGCAGTAAATGAATTTTTCCTTGGTTGGACAACAACACCGTGGACACTTCCTGCAAATGTTGCACTTGCTGTTCATAGTGATTTGGATTATGTGAAAGTAAAGTATCAGGGTGAATATTATATTGTTGCAGAAAATTTAGTGGATCAAGTGATGTCTGATCAATACGAAATAATTAGTAACCATAAAGGGAGTGAGTTTGTCGGTTTATCTTATCAACCGCCTTTTGATTTGCTACATTTAGAAAAAGGACATGAAGTGATTGCGGCTGATTTTGTAACTGATAAGAGTGGTACAGGAATCGTTCACTTGGCACCAGCGCATGGTGAAGATGACTACCATGCAATTCAAACAAGTGGACTTGATTTTGTTAATGTTGTTGATCAGGCTGGTTGCTATACCACAGAAATTACGCCATTAGCTGGCGAGTTTGCGAAAGACTCTGATGTAAAAATCATTAAGATGCTAGCTGATAGCGGATTGCTATTTGCTAAAGAAAAATATGAGCATAGTTATCCCCATTGCTGGCGTTGCGATTCACCACTCATTTACTATGCGATGGAGGGGTGGTTTATTAAAACAACGGAAATAAAAGACGTCATCATGCAAAATAACGAGACGATTACTTGGCACCCAGAACATATGAAGAACGGTCGTTTTGGGAAATTCCTAGAAAACATGGTTGATTGGAATATCGGTCGTAATCGCTATTGGGGTACACCGCTTAATGTGTGGATTTGCAGCACGTGTGATCATCAATATGCACCAAAAAGTATCCAGGATTTAAAGGATCATGCAATTGATTCAGTACCCGATAACGTAGAGCTTCATAAACCATATGTGGACAAAGTAATACTTAGCTGTTCTTCTTGCCAAGGAGAAATGAAACGTACGAACGAAGTCATAGATGTATGGTTTGATAGTGGTTCCATGCCTTTTGCACAGTATCATTATCCATTTGAAAATCAGGAAGTCTTTCATAAGCAATTTCCTGCTGATGTTGTTGTGGAAGGTGTGGATCAGACGCGAGGGTGGTTCTATAGCTTATTAACGGTAGCTTCATTATTTACTGGAAAATCATCCTATAAACGAGTATTGTCGCTTGGACATATTCTCGATGAAGATGGAAGGAAAATGTCGAAGAGTAAGGGAAATGTAATTAACCCAATGGATTTAGTGGAAGCGTATGGTGCAGACGCCCTTCGTTGGTCTCTACTCGTAGATAGTGCACCTTGGAATAACAAAAGATTCTCTGCAAAAATTGTAAGTCAAGCAAAATCAAAGCTAGTAGACACATTAACAAATATTCATTCTTTTTATACGATGTATGCAGAAATTGATCAGTTTGACGTTACCTACCATGGCAAAGGGAAACGCTCCCTGTTAGATAGATGGATAGTATCGCGGCTCAATACTGTCACGAAAAAGGTTACGGAACACTTGGAGGAATACGCATTTAATCCTGCAGCCAGAGAGCTAGCTGATTTTGTTGAAGAGGTTAGTAATTGGTATATACGAAGATCTAGAGATCGTTTTTGGAGCGAGGGGATGAACGCTGATAAATTAGCTGCTTACCATACACTAGATGAAGTGCTTGTGACAACAAGTAAACTATTAGCCCCATTTACACCATTTATAGCAGAGGATATTCACTTGAATTTAACCGGTGATAGTGTTCATTTAGCAGACTTCCCACAAGCAGATGAAATGATTATTGATGAAAAGCTGGAACTGGAAATGGCGGGAGTTTTACAGGTTGTTGAGCTAGCAAGGCATACTCGAAATGTATCAAATATCAAAACAAAACAGCCACTATCTACTTTGACAGTCGTTGGAGAAAAAACGGATCGATTAAAAAAATACAGCTATATTATGGAAGATGAGATAAATGTTAAACAGGTTGAATACCGAGAAAATGAAGATCACATCGTGAACTATGAAATGAAGCTGAACTTTCCAACGGCAGGACCGAAATTAGGAAAATATGTGGGTGAAGCACAAAAGGCTTTGCAAAAAATAGCTGCTACCGATTCGAAGCGAGTAATTGAACAGGGCTATTTTGAATTTGAATCACAGTCACAAGAATTGTTACGAGTTGATTTGGAGGACCTACAAGTAACGAAAACAACCAGTGAAGGAATGGAAATGGCTTCAAATGATCAGTTTACCGTTCTCTTAAATACAGAAGTCACGGAGGATTTGAGAAAAGAGGGAATAGCTCGGGAACTGATTCGTGCCGTTCAAGTATATCGTAAAGAGTTAAATTTGCCTGTGGAACAACGTGTTTCTTTAACGTTTGATGTAAGTGATCGCATGTATGAAGTAATAAATGACTATCAGTTGATTATAAATAATAATCTATTAACCAAAAAAATCTCCTTTAACACGAAGGAGAATATGAAATATGTATCGATTGAAGGGGAAGAGGTAGGTATTCATATTGGTGCATAATGGGTAAAGACACACAGTACCATTCTTACTGTGTGTCTTTTGTTCATATGTACAGATATAGTGTAACCGTAATATTCTAGAATCCCACTGCTTTAATTGTGAGGTTTGCCAGTGTAACTTTCGTTTGGATATAGCTCCCCTTCGTGAATACTCCCATTGGCATACTCCGTTCGAATGTAGATTGAGTTGATATTTTCTTTGGTTTCATTTAACTCCAGTAGCCAATATCTTTCATCAGGGAATCCATAATCAACTTCGTCTAATTCGATTTCCTCACCAGGCTTATCTTCATAATATATTTTAGCTATTACTTTTTCTGTACGAAAGAAAGAGAAGAGTGGCTTATTTTCAGATAGCTCAATTCGAATAGAATTCAGTTCTCCATTCGATTCACGACCCATTCCGTCACTAATTATAGTAAGAGGTGCAGGGCGATAAATATGTGAAGGGATTTCTTTAGGTTCATCCGTTCTACTAATTTCTCCATCACTAACCACTTGGTACACATACTCTTTTTGTGGAGATAATTGTAAGGAAGCACGGTAATTTAGACCTTCCGTATGGTTTGCTGGTGCTTCTTTCCAATCGGACTTCTCTATCTCTTTATAAAGCACGTGTACCGTATTCCCCTCTCCCACTTCTTTTAAGGAGATTGTCAGTGATAGGTGGATTTCCTCAGGTGTAGAGTTTGCTTCAATTGGCTTGAATACTTCGTTTAGAATCCATTGTTCGCTTTCGTTGAGTTCAGATATTCGCTGGGAAATATGGTTTATGTCCGTTTTCATTCCGTATAATTCATTTTGTAATAGATTATTCTGTCTCTCGATTGTATTAATTTGATTTAACATAATAATAAATGAGATTGCAGATATACTCATCACTACTATTAGGGAACCCAATAGCATGTTCGATTTTTTTCTCAATTGTATTCGCCCCTCTTGATTATCTACTTCTATATTAGCAGAAAATATAACTTCCTTTAAATATTAAAAATAAAAGGAAGTAATTTTACGGTTGCAACGTAACAATCTTTTTCTAATGATATAATAATTAGTAACATGAAACGAAAGAGTGTATAAAATGGCTATTTTTATCGGGAAAAGTGATTTAATAAACTCCTTGAATGTGTGTGAACGACTGGAAGACCAAAAGGAGATTGAAGCAGAAATTGAGGTCGGAAATCAGCTTCAACGCATGTTGCCAGATGATACATATGTGGTAGCACAACCGAAAATAGGAGAGGTGCAACCGGACTTTTTAGTCATCTCGCCAACTTATGGGTTTCGTATTATTGAAGTGAAGAACATACGAATTACAGATATGGAGAATGTCTTTTCAAATGGTATTCTTCAAACGAAATATGGAAATAAGAATCCATTTGCACAAGTTAAATCTTATGCTGTGTCATGGAAGAATTATTTGTTATCAAATCATAGAGATCTAGGGTTAGATGATCCTTTTCGGTATACCGGATATGCTGTTATCCATAAAGGGTTTTCTAAATTAGAATTTGAACATAAATTTGGGGGTCAAATCAGTGCATGGGCTCCCGGTGATGCAGATAACTACTACAAGTATCATTTCTGCTTTGATGAAATTGGTAATGATTTTAACGATATACTAGCAGGAGCTACAAGGTTTAAAAGTTATGCATTGAAGAATTTTCACATTCACGAGATTATCGATCATCTTATAGTAGCCTCTTATAAAAAGGATGAGGACAGTAATATTGGGAATTCAGATGAACAGTTGCAAAAGGTAAATCGTGTAGTTGACGAAGTTTTACAACCGAAAGAAGCGTTACAGGCGGATACGGATAGTCACCAGCCACGAAAAAAGCGGAAAAAATTATTAGTGATTGTTCCCATCTTAATTGTATTCCTGACGATTATTGTGTTTTCCTTCGCCAATCTACTTGAGAAAGATAAAGTAATAGATGTTGGTTCTATGGAGGGGTTAAGTAGAATTATAAGCGGAGAAGATCATACAGAAGAATATGTTGAGGTTTCTGCTACTGTGAATAGCTTTTATTATGATGCTGAAAGTGAAACAAAAATTATGACGCTATCCGATGGCTCGGATCAAATGGAAGCTGTGATTGCCAAAAATGTAGATGTTCCAAAGATTGAAGAGGGACAAATTTATACATTTAGGGGGTATATCCAACTTTCTGAGGATGAAAGTAGAATGGAATTAAAAATAACCGGTGTAGAACAAGATGAATAATAAGTAACACAAGTGTAAAACGCTGATGACTAAAACCTCATCAGCGTTTTATACATATTTAGGAGTTATTATATGTCTGACCAATCTCTTTTTCGGCAATAACTTCATTAGCAGCCTCTAACTTTTTATGTTCCGCCACAGAATCTCCTGTCATTTTATTCATTGAATCCAGCGGGTAGTTCTCTTTTAATCCACCACGCATGCTGATTTCTCCATCTTGATTTGCTTGTGTGGGCATTTCGAATTGCGCTTTTTTATCTTTATTTTTCACATTACTCACCTCAACAAATAGCTTGTGTTGTAACGTTTTTTTTATGTGGATTGATTAGCTTTAGTATTAATTAATACCATTAATACGGTACTGCGGTATTCTTTAATATAACCAGTAGCAATTCGCTCATAAAATAAAATATTCGCTCAGAACCAGCAGCAATTCGCTCATAAATCGAAATATTCGCTCAGAACCAGCAACGATTCGCTCACAAAATGAAATATTCGCTCACAAGCAACAATTCAACGAGATTCAAGGTTGGATGAAATTCACGAAAACAACCAACCCAAAAGAAAAATCCAAACTAATTCGAATTCTAATTGAAGAATTTTGAATTATAGTTCGGATGGATTTTTTTGACTAAAACATATTTTTGTCCCAGCCTTTGTATAAAATTAATGCCTACAGGTTTAATAGATGTTGAAAATGAAGGTAGGTTTTAATCCTCTCTTGAACGGAAATATTGGAAACAAAATCCCATCCCATACCTTTCAAAAAGTCTTCATATTTATCTTTTATTTCCAGTTGTTGCAATGCCATTTGTATATGTGCTTTCTTTACTTTGGGATCTTTCATCATTAAAGCGGAATGAAAGTTAGTATTTGACATGTTTTTGGCTGTATTGTGTGCTTCTAATGCTATCCATTTATTCAAATCAGTTCCTGCAGAGCCTTCCTTTTCTACATATTGCTTCTTGCTATCCGTGCTTAGAGGTGGAAGTTCAATATCTTGATGGTAATCTGGATGTATAAAAGCTAACATTATCCATACATGTGTACGCATTATATTCTCTTGTAAGTGAATAATATCCCTCAAATCGTTATTTGTTACCATGCCTTGATAGGACTTTAGTTTGTGGATTCCACCTTCATGAGCATTTAAATGTTCAATCATTAGTCCATGGTCGATTGCCGGTAAATCAGCCATAAGTACACCTCACATTTGTATAGGTTAAATCACTATATTATATGAAAGAAAAGGTAGTTGTTGATTGAAGTTGAAGCTGTCTTTATATCAATTCAAATTGAATTATTCTAGAGTCATTCGGTTGAGTGGTGCTCAGGATGATACTGATCTTGTAAATCAACGTTTTTGAATACCGGACCTAATTGATTTAACAGAATAAACATCATACCAAACAAGATAATCGTTAGTAATGGATGTGAATAAAAAGGTGACGGTTTTTTATTCGCTTCTTGATCAATGACATTAAAGAGAATGAATATTGTGGAAAGAAGAAGAAAGAACATTAGATGAACAATGGAGTCCTGAAAACTAGGTTGTATCATTGCTCCGAGCATTGCTCCCATCATTCCTCCCATCAGTCCTGATAGCATGCCATCTAGCGCTGCGATCGTGCTTATTGGAATACCTGTTATAAAACCGACTGCTAAGCCTGTAGCTATTCCGATAACCGTGGCAATAAAGAAGTTATCTGTTATCCAAATCCCAACAATAACACCAATGGTTAAACCAATCATCATACCCATGGACATGGCGACGATCATACCTAGCATATTTGTAAACTTATTCCTATAGTTAAAAACCCTATATATCATAAGTATGCAAAGTGAACTGACTGTAATAAGGATAAAAAGAAGAGTTATCTGCATTTGTTTTCTCCCTTCTGTCTTGTCCGACATAGTTAACTATATGTGCTCTGTAAATGTAATTATTCTTATATTTGCTAAATTTACTTGAACCTATGTTACAGGATAATAACAATATTAAGTGTTTCTATCATTTTTTTAACCATTACATTTTCATGCCAAAAAAGTTTTACAATGTATATAAAACTATCTAACTATCAATTCGATTATTAAAGCAGGTGATAACGTGAAGAAACAAATAACACTTATAGCAACGTTGATATTAATGGGAATATATCCTTTTCAAGTTTATGGAATGTCAAATATTTCTCCTCCAAACATTCTTAGCGAAGCAGCAATCGTTATCGATGCAAAATCGGGTGATGTTATTTATGAGAAAAATAAAAGTGTGAAAATGTATCCGGCCAGTTTGACAAAGATCGCTACGGCAATCTATGCCATTGAAAACGGTAACTTGGATGATGTGGTAACGGTAAGTGAAAATGCAAGGAATACGGAAGGTACGAGTGTGTATTTAGAAGAAGGAGAAAAAGTTACTCTTAAGAAGCTTTTACAAGGATTGTTAATTAATTCAGGTAATGATGCAGGGGTAGCAATTGCAGAACACTTGAGTGGAAGTGTGAAAGACTTCTCAGATGATATAAATGAGTATTTGCAAAAAGAAGTTGGTGTACATAACACGAATTTTAAAAACCCTCATGGTCTTTTTGAACCGAGTCATGTAACAACAGCCGAGGGTTTAGCCAAAATTACCCAATATGCTTTTAAAAATAAGTTGTTTAGAGAAATATTTGCAACAGAAAAATTAGAATGGGAAGGCGAATCGTGGGACACAACACTAATTACACATCACAAATTAATGAGAGAAATACCTTATGAAGGAATTACGGGAGGAAAGACGGGATATACAGGTCAATCTGGGTACACTTTAGCAACGACAGCGGAAAGAGAAAATACAAGCCTAATTGTGATTACCCTGAAAAATAATTTAGATATAGAAGCATATACAGATACTATCGAATTATTAGATTATGGATTTGAACATTTTCAAACTTCATTTGTTTCTGCTGGTAAAACGTTTCGTGTTGAAGGTGAGGAATATTTGCTGCCGAAGAATCTTTTCTATACACATGAAGTAGAAGAAAAAGTCATCGAGGAAGTAGGTGAGGATGGAACATTGCAGCTTGTAAATCAGGAAGATGGAGATGTTATTAAAAGCATTACATTACAAAAAATATCCAAACAACGTAACATAGAAGAAGTAACGTTGATGAAAAAGCAGGTAGATAAATCGAAAGAAAAGAGAATGACTTTATTTGAAAGTTACTTTACTGAAATGATCTCTTTATTTATCTTACTAGTACTAGTAGCATCAGGAGGAATATATTACTTTCTAAAAAATAAAAAGATGTTTTGAATCAAATAAAATATGGCGTACGGTGTAACATAAGAAAGTGGGATTCTAACAATAGGTTAGAATCCCACTTTTTATCTACAGTAAAACCCCCAAATGACGGTGTATAATTTTATTTGAGTTTTTATAATTGACAAATATACAGTAGGGGGGTATAGTATAATTATAAAAATAAAGGAAGTGATGAATTTGGATAAATTCCTTCATGATCACCCAACGACACCGCGAACAAAAGATGAAAAGCAAGCGGTTGTTAATCGACTAAAGCGTATTGAAGGGCAAGTGCGTGGAATTCAAAAAATGGTGGAAGAAGACCGCTATTGTGTTGATATCTTGGTACAAGTAAGTGCGATCAATGCTGCGTTAAAAAAAGTAGGTTTTTCCGTAGCGGAACGTCATATTAAACATTGCGTTAGTGATGCTGTGAAGTCTGGCGAAGGAAATGAAACAATTGAGGAATTAATGGAAGTAATGAAGCAATTCTCCAAGTAGGGGGGTATTAAGATGAGTGAAAAAAAGCATGTTACCGTTGGTGTAACAGGAATGACGTGTGCAGCTTGTTCCAATCGAGTTGAAAAAATACTCAATAAAATGGATGGTGTAGAAGCTCAAGTTAACTTAACAACGGAAAAAGCTAGTATAGATTATGATCCAGGTACAGCTACAGTAGAAGAGATCGCATCTAAAATTCAAAAGCTAGGCTATGGTGTGCAAACCGAGAAAGTTGAATTTGATGTATTGGGAATGACGTGTGCAGCGTGTTCTACTCGTATTGAGAAAGTGCTAAATAAGCAAGAAGGAGTTAAAGTCGCAAACGTAAACTTAGCGACAGAAAGTGCATCTATTGAGTATAATCCCGGATTAATAGAAGAGTTGGATTTGATTGGGAAAATTCAAAAGCTAGGTTATGATGCCAAAAGGAAGGCAGAAGAACAAGAGAAACAAACACAAAAAGAGAAACACTTGAAGCAAATGAAAGTAAAGCTAGCCGTCTCAACTGTATTAACTGCTCCATTACTCATTACGATGCTAGTTCATTTATTTGGAATTTATATACCGCATATATTCATGAATCCATGGTTTCAATTTGCGTTAGCAACACCAGTCCAATTTATTATAGGTTGGCAGTTTTATGTAGGTGCCTATAAAAACTTGCGTAATGGCGGTGCAAATATGGATGTGCTAGTAGCATTAGGAACTAGTGCAGCTTACTTTTATAGTTTATATGAGGGGTTACTAACGATTGGTAATCCTAGCCATGTGCCACATCTATATTACGAAACAAGTGCGATTATCATAACGTTAATCTTATTTGGAAAGTATTTGGAAACAAGTGCGAAAAGTAAAACTACACTAGCTATTTCTAAGTTACTCAATCTACAAGCGAAACAAGCACGAGTAATTAAAGATGGTGAAGAGATGATGATCCCGGTAGAAGATGTATCTGTTGGTGATCACATCGTAGTAAAACCAGGAGAAAAGATACCAGTAGACGGTATCGTCTTAAAGGGGAGAACTTCTGTAGACGAATCCATGATTACTGGGGAATCTATTCCGATTGAGAAGGATTTTGAATCGACAGTTATTGGTTCAACTTTAAATAAAAATGGAACGATTGAAATGGAAGCAACCAAGGTTGGGAAAGATACGGCATTAGCTTCCATTATTAAAGTAGTAGAGGATGCTCAAGGATCAAAGGCTCCGATCCAACGGTTAGCAGATGTAATTTCAGGATATTTCGTACCGATTGTAGTCGGTATCGCAATATTTACGTTTATTGTTTGGATCGTATTTGTTACACCAGGTAATATGGAACCAGCATTAATTGCTGCTATTGCGGTACTTGTAATTGCGTGTCCATGTGCATTAGGGTTAGCTACTCCGACTTCCATTATGGTTGGGACAGGGAAAGCTGCTGAAAATGGTATCTTGTTTAAAGGTGGCGAGCATTTAGAACGCACCCACCAATTGGATGCAGTAATTTTAGATAAAACTGGTACTATTACAAAGGGAAAACCGGAAGTAACGAATTTTACTGGTGATGATCAGACATTGAAGCTGTTGGCTAGTGCGGAAAAAGGATCAGAACACCCACTAGCAGAAGCGATTGTTGCCTATGCTACGGAAAAAGAAGTGGGATTAGTAGAAACAGAAGAATTTTCTGCAATACCTGGGCATGGTATTCAAGCAACAATTTCAGGTGAAAAAGTGCTTGTTGGTACTAGAAAATTAATGAATGATAATAATATTGATGTAAGTCATGTTGAGAACGAGTTATTGGAGTATGAAACAAATGGTAAAACCGCAATGCTAATCGCTGTTAATGAAGAGTACCGCGGTATTGTAGCAGTAGCCGATATGATCAAAGAAACAGCAGTAGAAGCAATTGGTCAATTAAAAGAGTTAGGGTTAGAAGTTATTATGCTAACTGGGGATAATAAACGAACAGCCCAAGCAATCGCCAAACAAGTAGGGATCGACAACGTAATTGCTCAAGTTTTGCCAGAAGAAAAAGCAAATAAAGTAAAAGAAGTCCAATTACAAGGTAAGAAAGTTGCTATGGTTGGTGATGGTATCAATGATGCACCAGCTCTTGCTATTTCAGATATTGGGATTGCCATTGGAACTGGTACAGAAGTAGCTATTGAAGCCGCTGATGTAACACTACTTGGCGGAGAGTTATTGCTTATTCCAAAAGCAATTAAGTTAAGTAAAGCTACCATAAAAAATATTCGTCAAAACCTTTTCTGGGCATTTGCTTATAACAGTGCAGGAATCCCAATTGCTGCTATCGGATTATTAGCACCATGGGTAGCGGGTGCAGCGATGGCATTTAGCTCGGTAAGTGTTGTTTCTAACTCCCTTCGATTGAAGCGAGTTAAAATATAAAAAAGGAAACAAGAAAGGGGAAATATAGGATGCAAACAACTTTAGATGTAAGAGGAATGACTTGTGGCCACTGCAAAATGTCAGTGGAAGGTGCACTAAATGAACTTGAAGGAGTTTCAAGTGTAGAAGTAGATTTAGGTACAGGAAAAGTGCAAGTCACACATGATGAATCAAAAGTAACTCTACAACAACTACAAGAAGCCGTAGAAGACCAAGGCTACGACGTAGCATAAAAAGAGAACCGGGGGTGCCTGTCACCACCCGGTTTTTGTCGTGGTCTAGGAAATTATTAAATTTAATGCCTGTGGATACTTCTTGGCAGGAACAGCCACGTCCAGCGCCCAGCGACTAGCGCAACTTCCCTCACCTTCGTACGATAACAGTTCGACATAGTCGAACATCCTTAAACTGTAAGATTAAAGGAAGGCCGACTAAAATCGGGCTTTGCGCCCAACGTCGGCATACCCCTATGAAGGGGCATGTTTCCTTTATCTCCTACGGGGACTGTTCAATTAAAACCGCCACTTTGCGTGGCAACATTGAACCACCAGCGTTACGCTGGCGCAGTTCGTACGTCGCTACGACGCACAGGACGTGGCGTTTTTAGCCTGTAAGGGCGCTTGCGCTTTTGTTCTTTTTTGTCGAGCATATTATGTATTTCTTTCTTTTAATATATCTTGAATAATTTCGATGTGGAAGACTGCCCAAGCTTTTTCTCTAAAATGGAGTATTAAGCTAATGGTTAGTATCGTTACATAAATCAAGCTAAAAATCACCCAGTTAATACTTCCCTTTTTAAAAAGGTAGTCCTGTAATGGACTAGAAAACAGAAAAAGAAGCCATGGAATAGCTGTTGCGTAAATGGGAATAATGCCCGAACCATTTTTTTCCTTTACCATTCGATAGTAAATTAATTTTAAAGTTCCGTTATCAAGTGTTTGATAATAGTTTTGAATTTCTTCGGTTTCCTTCATATAGCCAATGTCGCTTATCTTGCCAGGTGATTTTTTTAATTGACGATAAATTTTGTGAGCATCACCACGAAATGAAAACATATAAAACATCCTTTATGTTGATAAAACATTAAGATCCGTAATAGTAGTCATTTGGTAATTCAGCCAAAAAAATACCCTTATAGGAATATTCCTTAAAGGTATTTTTATACAATCATGATATGGATTTGTTGGCTGGTATATTTCTGGCCAGTTGATTTACTGCTTGTTCTCCGACTTCTTCCCATTTTGTTTTATTGCGAATTTGACCATCTTTATCTAGAGGTTCTTGAAACTGATTTATCCCTGTTGCTGCAAGTAGAGAGTTTTCCCCTTGATCCAATCCAATATGTACAACATGTTTGATAACGAATGGCTTCTTAAACTCGAGTATTGCATCTGGTCGGTCTAACTGACCTTTTAACACATGAAATGGTACTCTCACATAAATCGTTTCGCCCCCTTCTCTCCATACGATTGAGTCAAAAAAACCACTATCGTACTCCCAACTTCCACATAACCCAAAGCCGTTGTGTTTTGCAATATTCATCATATCTCCAAAATGGGCTGTTCTTCCTTCAATATCGGTATCTAATTGTATCAAAGTAATCACTCCAATTTGATGTATTTTCTATTATATCTTTTACTAAATATGGAATAAAATACCTCATAATATCTTTTCTTATAGAAAATCCACTATGGGAGCATAGTAAAAGGAAAAGGAGGGTTCTTATCGTGCCATATAAAGGTAAAGATCAATATAAAGTAGTAACAGGAAAATATAAGAACAAAACTGGTGGATTAGAGTTTGGTTATGAATATTCAAGTGGAAATAGAACGAAATCAAGACAATTAGCAAAACAAGAGAATAACAAAAGGAAATAGAACGAAATCAAGACAATTAGCAAAACAAGAGAATAACAAAACAGATGAATAATGAAGAGGCGGGAACAAAAGTGTCTTAGTTAAAGAAAAATCCGTACTATGATTCAAAATTCTAAGGTGAGAATTCGAGTTAGTTGGATTTTTCTTTGGCATGTTTTCGTAAACTTGGTTGCTAATCATTGTATAGAATGCGAAGTAACGTAAAAAGATCGGTTGCTTCAGAATAATATGCATTCGGTCGTTCATAGCGGTGATGAAGGCCCGAATGGAGAGAAAAAAGTGCTAAACGGTCGTTCATAGCAATTTCCTATTGTGAAATCGTTCATCATTAGAATGAAAAGTATTAGTTTTGTCCCAGCTCCATTTTTAGGCTGAAAATTAATTTTTTGCTATAAATCTGAATTAATGATATATTTTCATGTGTAATTCCTCAAAAACCACGTGTCATTCTTCTCACGTATCATTCTCCTACCAATAAGCAACTAATCAACAGGAGGTGTGTATGTGGCTAAAAAATTTTTTCAAAATTTCTATTACGGGTGGTTTATTGTATTTATTGCAGCATTAGGTGTATTTTTTTCTGGACCAGGCCAGACATATTCAAACTCGGCTTTCATCGATCAATACATAAATGACTTTGGCTGGTCCCGATCAGAAGTTTCCGGAATATATTCCGTTGCAACCTTAGTAGCGGGACTGATTATGATGTTTGTTGGCAGGTCTATTGATAAATATGGCCAACGGTCGATGATGGTGACGATTGGAACGCTTTTTGGATTAGCTTGCTTTTTTAATAGTATGGTTTCGAACATTTGGATGCTTGCAATTGGTTTTTTTCTTGTCCGCTTGTTGGGGCAAGGGAGTATGAGTCTTATTCCTAACACATTAGTAGCGCAGTGGTTCGTGAAAAAAAGAGGGATAGCATTCAGTATTATGACGATAGGAAGCTTTGCAAGTGCGATGATGTTTCCAATTGTCAATACATGGATGATTGAAACTTGGGATTGGCGCTTTGCTTGGCAGGTCTGGGGTGTTTTACTTTTGGTTGTATTTGTCCCTACAGCACTTTTGGGGGTTCGTAATAAACCAGAAGAAATGGGATTAATTCCAGACGGTTTTGCAGATAGGAATAAGGACCATAATCGACCCGTAATGGGAACAGCACTTAAAGAATCTGACCAAGACTGGACATTAAGCGAAGCTAGAAAGACAAGAGCATTTTGGGCAATTTTGATTTGTGTAGGAATCCCAGCAATGGTGAATACAGGGATTACGTTCCATATCATTTCTATATTTGGAACTAATGACCTTTCTCCCGAGATTGCGGCAACTGTTTTAAGTTTAATGGCAGTTGTGGGGATACCCATGTCTTTTGTTTCAGGTTACATTACCGACAAAATTCAAACCAATTATTTACTAGTAGTTATTTTCGGTATTGAGATTCTACTGTTACTATTATTATTAGTGACAAATAATCTTATTATCGCTATTTTATTTGGTACGCTTTGGGGAATAGCAAATGGGTTAGAGCGAATTGGGTTAAATGTTATTTGGCCGAATTATTTTGGCCGTAAGTATATTGGTAGTATTAATGGAGTAGGAGTTACGATGGGGGTTATCGGATCCTCCTTAGGACCATTACCATTTGGAGTTGGTTATGATATATTTCAAAGTTATACACCAGTGCTCCTTGTCACCTTACTTTTCCCTGTAATAGGTGTAATATGTTCATTACTAGCAACCAAACCAAATAAGGCAAAGCTATCAAGCTAAGAATAAATGAAATTAGGAATGATAATATAACAATAAGCGGTGAATATAATGCTAAAGGATACTGGAGAAAGAGTTATTCCAGATAAAATGAAAATTTTAAATGGGCTTCTGTTGGAACATCTTGCAAGATATCATTTTGCAGCCGAATACGTACACGGTCGGGTGCTAGATTTTGCCAGTGGATCGGGATACGGCACACATATAATTGCAAAATTATGCAAGAGGAAAGTGAATGAGGTTGTCGGGGTCGATTATGATAGAGATGCAATTGACTATGCAAAAAATAAATATTATCATCCTCTATCTTCTTTTGTAGAAGGGGATGTAACGGATCCTGAGCTACCTCAAAAGCTTGGTACGTTTGATTGTATTCTCAGCTTTGAAACAATCGAGCATATACACGAAGAGGAACGATTTTTACATAATATCTATCAATTATTAAATCCTGGAGGCACATTAATTCTCTCTACTCCTTTTGGTGAGGGCAGGGGAAAGCCAAGTGGACAGGAATTTCACGTCCACCAACTAACAGTAGACGAATTTAAAGATTTATTTGGAATTTACCAATCTACTACATTTTATTATCAAAAGGGTGTTTTAATTGAGCCGGAGAGTTCTGCTGAAGGTAGAGCATATCCTTTGGGAATAGCCATTTGTAAAAAACATAAGAATGAACTCGGTGAGCGTTAGCTATGAAGGAATATTATTTTGATAAACTGCTAAACATTCGTACAGCCGGAAAAGGTTCAATGGAAGAGCCCGGGCATTATCATCCCTATGAACCAACACCATACAGTGCGTTGGAAACTTTATTCCAGCAGTATGAAGTTAAGCCGAATGATCACATTGTCGATTTTGGCTGTGGAAAGGGCAGATTAATTTTTTTCATTCATTACTTTTACCATGCTACAGTAACTGGTGTCGATAGGAGTGAATCATTTATTCGGCAGGCGATGGAAAATAGGGAGCGATATGGAAGCAGATTCAAAAATAGTTTGGAAAAAGTGCAGTTTCAATGTTGTTTAGCAGAAAATTATAGAGTGGATTCCCAAGAAAACCGATTTTATTTTTTTAATCCGTTTTCGGTCCAAATATTTATTAGCGTCATAAATAACATAATGAAGTCTGTCGAAGGTCATCCACGTGATGTGGAAGTGATTTTATATTACCCATCAGAGGATTATATCTATTACCTGGTAACGAATACACCCTTTAACCTAAAATGTGAAATCCAACTAACAAACCTATACGAAAAAGACACATCCGAAAGATTTTTAATATATCAATTAACATAAAATGCAAAGAGGGGACTGTCCCCTCTTTGCATGGTTAATCCAACACTTCATCCATTTGTTTATTAAGTTTTTCGATATCTATGTTATCAACTTTATTATTCGTCATGTTATACTGCTGCTTTACTTCTAGAATTCTACGGACACTTTCATTAATTCTTTCTTCGGATATTACGCCCTCTTGAACAGCTTGCTTTATAGCTTGCATAGTATTTACAACTGGGTCATATCCGTGTGCTATTAATACGATATCGCTTCCTGCTCTAATAGATTGAATAGCTGCCTCTTCTACTTCATAATTGCTTTCAATGGCATCCATGGTCATATCATCGGTAATTATTAAACCATCAAAGCTTAGCTGATCTCGTAATAAATCTGTAAGTATTTCTTTCGACAGGGTTGCTGGATATACTGGGTCAACTTCTGGCAATAAAATATGGGCGGTCATGATAATTTCAGCTCCATTATCTATTGCGTTTTTAAATGGAATTAACTCAAGATTTTGTAGTTCCTCCATACTTTTATCAACTATGGGTAATTCCAAATGTGAATCAACGGAAGTATCTCCATGGCCAGGAAAATGTTTAATAACCGGTACAACCTGTTCTGACTGAATTCCTTTCATCGTTTGAATACCAAGCTCACTCACTACGGATGCATTATCTCCATAGGATCGATTATTAATGACGGGATTATTTGGATTACTATTAACGTCAAGTACGGGAGCGAAGTTAAGATTCATGCCAAATTCTTTTACTTGTTTGCCTAATAGAGATCCTATCTTGTAGGACAAGGTGGGATCGTTTATATTACCAATTTCCTCATTTGTTGGAAGATCAGAGATTCCCCCAGGTAATCTGGTGATACGACCACCTTCTTGATCAACACTTAGAAATAATGGAATATCGTTGGCCGAATTTACCTCTACAATGTCGTTGACTAGATTCTTTGTTTGATTTACTGTTACTAAATTATCTGCGTAAAAAATAAGTCCACCTAGTTTATAATCATTTATTAGGCTTTTGGTTTCCTTTGCAATTTCAGTACCAGGTAGCCCAGCAATTATCATTTGACCTATTTTTTCCTCTAAGCTCATCCCTTCTATTGAATTCGCTGGAGTGGATTCGCTTTTTTCCGTAACAACAGAGATATGGTGAACTTCAGGGTTCGGATCATCTGTGGTAGGTTTAGATAAAATCCATTTTAACTGATAGGATCCTCCTAATTGGTAAACAAGAATGATTTGATCCACCTGTTCATCCTTGTAATATAATTTTTCATCTGGCTCTCCTTTTCTTTGGAGAATATCTTCCAAATGTATTTGTTGCAGGTTTTGATCAAAAGAACGTAAATCAAAAACAATATCATTAGCGTAGCCCAACGTTATATTGGATTCTGGATAGTCAATATAAATACCATGGTCTGTTGTGGATGAATTTTCGGGTTCTCCCCATTGGTTCATTACTTCATTGATTTCTGTTATTCCAGCAGTAATCGGTACGTTAGGTATCGTTCCTTCTTTAGCCGATTTGAATAGAACATCAATAATGTCCTGTTCGGATTGACGTATAATGAATTCTTTTTCAAGCAATGACACAATAGACTTTGGTGCATCCTTGGCTAAAATTTTATGTTGAGTTGTTGTGAACGTTTTTCCAATTAAAATAAATCCTATGATAAGAAGAAGACTTAAAAGTATTCCAATAACGCCTATTTTCTTCCTCATAATAAATCTCCTTAAAGTGCGTGTTCAAAAGGAGGATGAAAAGGACTGAGAAGTTTGATGTGTCATTTTCACCAGAATTTTGAACAACTCTTAAATTATTTTGTATTACTAGTATAGACGATATGATTATTTTAATTGTTTCAGAAGTAAGTGTTTCATCTAAAATACTCCATTTTTTAATGAATGACCAAAAAAGCTTGGAGAAAGTATCTCCAAGCCTTAACGTTATTGATTGATTTGATTAAATGCTCCATGCATAACAGGTCCTACATATTGGTTTAGACTCCAACCGTGTGCGATTGCTGCAGTTACAAATTCTTTCGCAGACTCAACCGATTCTTGAACGGATTTACCATTAGCAAGATTTGCTGTAATCGCAGCTGCGAAGGTACATCCTGCGCCATGATTATATGTTGTATTTATTTTCTCCTTTTCTAAAAGGGTAAATTCTTTGCCGTCATAGAATAGGTCGACAGCATATTCGTGTTCTAATGCTTTTCCACCTTTAATAACAACATTCTGTGCCCCAAGCTCGAGAATCTTTTCTGCGGCTTCTTTCATACCTTCTATGGTCTTAATTGGTCCTGTTTGAGCAAGTTGTCCTGCCTCGAAAAGGTTCGGTGTTGTAATAATTGCACGAGGTAGTAAGAATTCTCGCATTGCATCCGTGTTTTCGGGTTGCAATACTTCGTCTTCACCTTTACATACCATTACAGGGTCAAGAACATACTTGTCTAATTTATATTCATCGATTTTTTTTGCTCCAAGTTTAATAATATCTACAGAACCGAGCATTCCTGTCTTCATTGCATCAATACCAACAGATAGTATTGTATTTAATTGTTTTTCAACAATGTGAACATCTATGGGATCCACATTGTGATTCCAAGAATTATCTGGGTCCATCGTTACAATGGAAGTTAATGCAGTCATCCCATAAACACCATGCTCCTGAAACGTCTTTAAATCTGCTTGTATACCGGCTCCACCGCTAGAATCTGATCCAGCCAGGGTTAATGTTTTTTTCAAAGTCATTGATGATACCCCCAAACATTTTTCATGTATTCTTTTATAGAATATACCAAATTACTTATGATTAAAAGAATTAAAACCTTACTTCTTTGATCGGGATTAAAGCAGTAAAGTGGACATTGTTAAGGTCAATGTCTTATACTTAATTTATCTTGAATTCGAGATAATAATGAAAAGGATTGATCGTGATGAGTTCGACTAAAAAATCCATGTCAGATAAAGATGTTTCGATAAAGTTATTTGTCGTCCTAACTCGTGCATTACAATCTGTTGAAAAGCAGGTAATAAAAGACATTAAAAGCCATGGACTTAATCTAACTGAATTCTCTGTTCTGGAATTGTTATACCACAAAGGTGATCAACCAATTCAAAAAATTGGTCAGAAAGTATTGCTTGCTAGCAGCAGTATTACGTATGTTGTGGATAAGTTAGAAGAAAAGGGATTTCTTAGAAGAAGGGCATGTCCGAACGATCGCCGTGTAACGTATGCAGCTATTTCTGATCAAGGGAAAGAGTTAATGGATAACATTTTTCCAAAGCATATGGAAGCAATGCGTGAAATTATGGGTGGATTAAGTCAAAATGAAAAAGAGATTATGATCGATCAACTAAAGAAATTAGGTCACTATGCAGAAAGAATATAGCCTTTTTTTAAAAAAATATCTCTAATTCGTGATATATGATTTCATTATATTTTCACATGGGGAGTTCGCTTCCCGCCAAATATAAATTCATACAACAAGGAGGAAATACTTATATGTTGAAAATAGGTATTGTATTAGGAAGTGTACGTCAAGGAAGAAACGGTGAAGCAGTGTCAAATTGGATCTATGACTTTGCTACAAAACGTAATGATGATGTAGCATACGAGATTGTCGATCTTGCTAATTATCAATTACCAATGCTTGGAGCGGAAGTACCTGCAGCCCAAAAGGAAGAGGCAGAAGCTGCGATTAAAGCATGGTCTGAAAAAATGGCGTCATTTGATGGTTATGTTTTTGTAGTTCCGGAATACAATCATGCTGTTGGTGGAGCTTTCAAAAATGCTACTGACTACTTAAATGCTGAAGTGAATAATAAAGCAGCTGGATTTGTCGGTTACGGTAGCCTAGGTGGTACACGTGCCCATGAAAACTTACGTTTAATCTTAGGAGAATTACAAGTTGCTGATGTCCGTACTGCTGTAACCTTCTCACTTCTAACTGATTTTGAAAACTTTAGTGAGTTTAAGCCTGCTGATTATCATGCAAACAATGCCAACGAAATGCTGGATCAAGTAATTGCTTGGAGCGGTGCATTAAAAACGGTAAGAACAGAAAAAGTAAACGCATAAATTTCAAGATATATATAACCCTCACCTTATGGAATAAGGTGAGGGTTTTGTCTTTAAGAAGAAATATTTTCTTGGAAGTAATAAGATTGGTTTGAGTTTTCCAAGAATCGTTGTAAATCTCCAAAACTATTTTCTGCCTGTTTATATCCTTGTATATATAATCCGTGGAGCTTTTTGCTGTTTTTTTCAACTCTACTAGCTTGTAAAGGTTTTGTTGGACGTATAATAAATGCTTCTCCTCGCTGTTCCATCCCAGCAAGAATTTCAGTTGTTTTATTATAAAGCTGATGACGGGTCTGTAATAACCTTACAAAATTAGGATAATCTTTAAAGACCTTTTTAAATAACCAAGTAAGTCGGGTAGGTTTTTTAATATATCCTTCGTTCCTTGTTAGTACGATTACATGCTTCTGGGATCCACTTTCAATCGAAGGACTAATTGGAATGGCTTCGGAAATTCCACCATCCATTATTTCGGTACCTTCATATGTAATACTCGGAGCGAGAATAGGTAATGAGCATGACGCTCGAATAAGAGTTAATAAATCGGACTTTGATTTATAGTGGCTGTGATAAATTGGTTTACCTGTGTCTAAATCAGTCGTGCCAATTATAAATTTAGTCGAGGAATTTGAAAATGCAGTAAAATCTAGAGATGCAGACTCGTTGGATAGTTTATCAAATATAAAGTCCATGCTAAATAATTCCTTATGCTGAATCAGATTACGAATAGATATGGATTGTTTGTTGTTTCCGATTTCTTGAAGAATTCTGTAGTTTCTTCCACGCTGGCTTGCTACATAGGAGCTCCCGATAAGTGCGGATGATGAAGTAGAAGTAACAAGCTGGAAGTTAATTTCCTTATCATGAAAAAAATCAAGTACACCAGCAGTATATGCCCCCCTCATACCGCCGCCTTCTAAAACAAGGTTTGCATTATATTTCAACATATACACTTCCTTTGTTTCGTGTAACTAGTGTTATGTAATTATAGTCCAACGTTTTAAAA
Source organism: Ornithinibacillus salinisoli (assembly GCF_042684965.1). Taxonomy (NCBI): domain Bacteria; kingdom Bacillati; phylum Bacillota; class Bacilli; order Caryophanales; family Bacillaceae; genus Ornithinibacillus; species Ornithinibacillus salinisoli. The sequence goes on along the minus strand of NZ_JBHUMI010000005.1, from coordinate 78,112 downwards.
TAAACCCACCAGGCTAGAATAACATTCTAGTGAATATTATCTCGGTCTGATGGGTTGTAATTGGTTTATAAAGATGGTAAACTAAATTAGTTATGACTTATGAATCTATTTATAATATAAGTACCCAATTATATTATAACACTTCTGGTTTCGTGAAGTCAACTAAAAACATTTTTGTTAGGAGTTGGTATGATGAGTAAAGAAGCAAATAGTCGTGCTAATGAACAAAAACGAGTAGATTTTGTCATTGATGAAATCAACCAGAAAGCACAACAATTATATACTAAGTCAAAAGGATTACAAGAAGATGTAATTGAACTGCGAAAGACTTTTTGGGATGATGTAAAGATTAATTTGGATGAACCAGATGATATCATTGAAACAGAAGCGAGCATGAAACAACAAGCAGAATTGCTGGCGCAAAGAGAGCAGATCCATGGGATAATGGATGAACAGCTGAAAACGTTAAAAAGATTAAAGGATTCACCATACTTTGGGCGTATAGATTTTATAGAGGATCGTGAAACAGAAGCGGATTCAATCTATATTGGAATTAATTCAATGATGGATCACGAAGACGAAAATTTTTTAATATATGATTGGCGTGCTCCCATATCTAGTCTTTATTATGACTTTTCTCCGGGGCTAGCGTCATATGAGACGCTAGATGGAACAATCTCTGGTGAAATTACATTAAAAAGACAATTTATTATTAGACAAGGCAAAATTAAGGGAATGTTTGATACAGGTGTCACAATAGGAGACGAATTATTGCAACAAGCTCTTGGTAACAATGCTAGTTCATCAATGAAAAATATTGTTGCTACGATTCAACAAGAACAGAATATGATAATCAGAAATGAGCGAAGTAGTTTGCTAATTGTACAAGGTGTTGCAGGAAGTGGAAAAACTTCCGCCGCTTTGCAGCGTATTGCCTATTTAATGTATAGGTATCGGGAGAAGCTTCATGCTGATAATGTTGTTATGTTTTCGCCGAATCCGCTCTTTTCAAGCTATATATCAAATGTCCTACCTGAGTTAGGGGAAGCAAATGTAAGGCAAACTACATTTTTGGATTATTTAAAAGATAAGATCGATGATAGCATTACAATAGAGTCGCCTTTTGAACAAATGGAATATGTACTTACACAAAAAGAAAGTAATAGTTATCAAACGAGAGTAAAAGGCATGGATTATAAATCAAGTATTGCATTTATGAAGCTTATTGATGACTTTTTAACTCAATTAGAAGAAGATGGATTGCACTTCAAAAATATTACGTTTCAAAAGCGTATTCTCATTTCCAAAGAAGATATCAAGAATTATTTCTACTCTTTAAATAAGGAGATTTCCATCCCAAATAAAATGGAAATCGTTGTGAAATGGTTGTTGAAGGAGTTACAAAACCACCAAAAGGTAGAAAAAGATAAAGATTGGGTAATGGAACAGGTTGAGTTATTGGATAAAGAAGCATACTTAAAAGCTCATTATGAAGATAATGACGATGATGTGAGTATGGAGGAAGATATTTTGCGGGAAGCAGTTGTTAAACGATTTTTTGCTCGCATCAAAAAACAGGTGAAACAATTCAAGTTTGTTCATGTATTAGCAACTTATTATAAACTGTTTCATGAAGGGACTGTAAATGTGGATGTTCCGTCAGAGTGGGGGCAAATAGCTGTTCAAACGTCCAAGAATTTATCTAATCGATTTTTGACGTGGGAGGATGCGACTCCTTATGTGTATTTCCAAGGTAAGTTACTAGGAGATAATGCGGATCGATCAGTCAGGCATTTATTTGTTGATGAGGCACAGGATTACTCTGCGTTTCAATATGCTTATATAAAGCATATATTCCCTTATACAAGAATGACGCTATTAGGCGATATTAACCAGGCAATCTATTCATTAGCGACAAAAGAAAACCCCTTGGTACCGCATAGCTTAGAAAGTAGTCATGAACGAATCACATTGACAAAAAGTTATCGTTCCACGAAGCAAATTGTCGAATTCACAAAGAAGTTTGCACCTGGAGAAGAGTTGATAGAAGCATTCGAAAGGGAAGGAAACTTACCTAAGGTTATTCAAGTGAATGAGGAAAGCCAAAAAAGAGAAGTATTAATACATGTGATAGAAGAACTTCAAGATAAAGGTAACGAAACGATAGCAATTATTTGTAAGACCCTTCAAGAAAGCAAGGAGATATATGAGCTTTTACACGGGCAACTCCCTGTCCACATGATTAATGAAGAAACCTATTCTTTCACAAGAGGTTTATTGGTGTTACCGATTTATTTGGCAAAAGGAATTGAATTTGATGGTGTCATTATTCCCAATGCCTCTGATCAATATTATGTAGAGGAATCAGATCGGACACTGTTTTATACAGCGTGTACACGAGCGATGCATGAGCTCGTATTGATCGTTGAAGGAGAACCATGTTTCTTTATAGATGAGGTGCAACGTAATACGTATGAATTGATTCAATCGACGACATAAAATGCATTTCCCAGTTAACTATGCCTCATCGGTAGAAAAATACCGATGAGGTTTTTTATGGTTTATAGTCTTCACTTTGTAATGAAAATAGATAGTGAAAAAGATATATGACATGGTGAAATATATTAAATGTGACAAATACGATTATAAAAGGGCTAATGACATCAGTTTCTCATGTAATAGAAAAGATAGGCATACATGCAGTAGTTAGATCCATTAATGTACTTGATGTCCACGAATACTTTCAGGTGAAGCTGTTTTAAGAAATACCGCTCCATGCATTGTGGAATGTCTCCTTTTTCGTTTACATATTGAATAATTTCATATACTAAGTATATAAAACGGTCTACTGTAAAAAAATCTAGTCATAAAATGTCAAGCAATTGTCAACCCATCATGTGTAATATTCCATGAAAATGTTTTATACTATGGATATAGTGGAAAATAAATATTAATCGAGAATACTTTTCTTCATTTTTTATAATTATGTTTGTTCATTAATGAACAAAGTATGTTTTTCCCGAAGGAGGGCTATACATGTTGATGGATTTAGATCCAGTTTTAATGAGTCGGTTACTTACGTCATTAACACTTGGTTTTCATATAATTTTTGCAACATTAGGTGTGGGCATGCCATTAATGATCTCTGTTGCTGAGTTCCTTGGGATTAAAAAGAAAGATACTCATTACTTGATGCTGGCCAGAAGGTGGGCTAGAGGGTTTGTCATAACTGTTGCAATAGGTGTTGTGACGGGAACCGCCATTGGGTTGCAGCTATCCTTGCTATGGCCCAACTTTATGCAAGTTGCTGGAAACGTCATAGCTTTACCGTTATTTATGGAAGTTTTTGCGTTTTTCTTTGAAGCAATTTTCCTTGGGATATACTTATACACTTGGGATCGTTTTAAGAAACCATTTACTCACTGGTTATTAACATTACCCGTAGTAATTGGTGCTGGAATGTCTGCCGTGTTTATTACCACGGTAAATGGTTTTATGAACACTCCAGAGGGGTTCCTACTAGACAACGGTCACTTCGCGGCTGTTAACCCGATTGCGGCCATGTTGAACCCTGCTACACCTACGAAAGTATTTCATGTATTAACAACAGCATATGTAACCGTAGCAGCTATCCTTGCTGCGATTACTGCATTTATGATATTGAAAAAGAAAACATCTGATTATCATAAGAAAGCCTTGCAGTTAACGATGACATTAGTATTAATTTTCGGTATCTTATCCGTTTTAGCAGGAGATGTTTCTGCGAAGTTTCTTGCCGAACATCAACCAGAAAAATTGGCTGCTGCGGAGTGGCATTTTGAAACCGAAGCGGGCGCGGATCTTATCGTGTTTGGTTGGTTGAATGATGCCCATGAAGCTATCGGAGAAATTCGAATCCCTAAGTTCCTAAGTTTCTTAGCACATGGTGATTTTAATGCAGAGGTGATTGGTTTAGAAGAGTTTCCAGAAGATGTGAGACCACCATTATGGGTGCATTATATGTTTGATTTAATGGTAATGATTGGTTTTACGCTAGTGGGGATATCTATGCTTTATTTGATCTTTAGTAGGGTCAAGAAATGGAATGAACATCATAAAGGCATCTTATCTTTAATTGTTTTAAGTGGGCCACTAGCTATGTTGGCCATTGAATTTGGCTGGATCTATGCAGAAGAAGGTCGACAGCCTTGGATATTACGTGGATATATGACAGTAGAAGAGGCAGCGACTAATTCACCTTATGTGGGTATTATGTTCATATTGTTCTTAGCATTATATATCGTACTTGGAACTCTATGTGTCGTTATATTAAGAAAGCTATTTCGAAATACTCCGGTAGAGGCAGAGCTAGAGAAACAGTACCCTACACTAGAAAAGGGTGATACGAAATGAGTTATGAGATCATTGGTATTACAGTATTATGGCTATTCTTATATGGGTATTTAATCGTTGCGTCGGTTGACTTCGGTGCAGGATTCTTTGCCTATTATGCAAAGGTGACGAAGAAGGACCATATCATTAATCGTTTAATAGCAAGGTATTTATCCCCTGTTTGGGAAGTAACCAATGTGTTTTTTGTATTTTTCTTTGTTGGAGTTGTTGGCTTTTTCCCAGATACTGCTTATTACTATGGTGCAGCATTATTAGTACCTGGGAGCATAGGGATTATATTGCTAGCTATTAGAGGCTCGTTTTATGCGTTTGAAAATTACGGTTCCAAAAACAGTAATGTGTATATGTTTTTGTATGGAGCGACGGGGTTATTTATTCCCGCATCATTGTCTGTTGCACTAACCTTGTCAGAAGGTGGATTTATTGTTGAAGAAGGTGGAGCTGTTACGTTAAACTATCTGGATCTTTTCACAAGTCCATTATCTTGGAGTATTGTCGGTTTAGCAGTTGTTTCGGTATTGTTTATTAGTGCTACATTCCTTACTTTTTATGCTTCTCGTGCGAATGATCATGCTGCTTTAAAATTAGTACGGGGATATGCATTGTTTTGGAGTACCCCTACAATTATTGCGGCCCTAACAGCCTTCATCTTTTTAGGTCAACACAATGAAAGACACTTTAACAATATGATGGATTTATGGTGGATGCTCGGCTTATCGGTCGGATTCTTTATGATTGCGATGCTACTTCTTTACGCTGGAAAGTATTATGGTCTTGCGTTTATCAGTGTCATGCTACAATTTTTATTCGCATTCTTTGCGTATGGTATTGGTCATTACCCATTCATTCTTGATCCGTATATTACAATCCAACATAGTGCTACCCATGAATCGATGGGAATTGCGTTGGTAATAGTATTCATAGCAGGGTTATTATTATTAGTTCCTTCGTTGATACTATTAATGAAGTTATTTTTATTCGATGCGGATTATGTTAGAGGGAAAAAATAATCGAGGAGAATCGTTTATATGAAAAGTTTAAAAGAAATAGCATCAGCGCAAAAAAAAGATATGTTATTTCTCTTTATGGTTGCGGTTGTTATAGGAACAGCAATTGTATTTCAAGCATTTCTCCTTGTAAAAGCTGTTGATGGTGTATTTTTGAACGAGCAGTCCATATCACAAGTCCTTCCAACATTGGGAGGGCTATTTCTCGTTTTACTTGTGAGAACGATAGGTAACTACTGGAAAGGTAAAAGAGGAATAGAGATGGCGACAAAAGTAAAACGACACTTAAGAAAAGAATTGATGGAAAAATATGCTAAAAACCCTCTACAGTCTTCTTTACGTGGGCAAACTGGAGGAAAAGTTAGCATGATGATGGATGCGGTTGATGAAGTTGATAATTATTTTAGTAAATATATCCCACAAGTCATCCAAACAACATTTATTCCAATTTTAATTCTCATAATTGTTTTCACACAACATGTAAATTCAGGATTAATTATGTTAGTTACTGCTCCATTCATTCCTATTTTTATGATTGTTATTGGTATGAAAACAAAAGTGAAATCAGAAGAGCAAATGGATCAATTAGCCGCCTTCTCTGGGAGGTTTCTTGATGCATTACAGGGACTTACGACGTTAAAACTTTTTGGTCAGGCGAAGCGGCAAAAAGAAACGATTGAAAACAGTAGTTTAGGATTTCGTGATGCAACAATGGAAATATTGAAGGTGGCATTTACCTCTTCCTTTATGCTAGAAGTTGTAACCATGTTGAGTATTGGAATTGTCGCATTAGAATTGGCAATACAACTAATCGTTTATCAAAGCATCTCCTTTTTTACTGCTTTCTTCGTATTAGTGTTGGTGCCAGAATTCTTCTCTTCTTTGAAGGAACTTGGAACTACATTTCATAATGGTCGGACAAGTATGGGAGCAGCAAAAAAGGTTTTTGAAGAATTAGCAGAAGAGGAACAATTGGTAAAATGGGGTCAGATGGCAATTGATCATACAGAACCACCAGAAATGGAACTTCAAAACCTAGCTTTTCGTTATGGAGAAGATCAATTTTCCATAAACAATATTAATGAGAAGATCACCCCATATAGTCAAATTGCAATTGTCGGCAGAAGCGGTTCGGGAAAAACTACATTGCTCCATTTACTTGCTGGTTTACTGGCACCTGAAGAAGGGGAGATTTTACTTAATGGACAGGGATTATATCGTTATCGTGAGAAGGACTGGTTTGACCAATTAGGATATATCACGCAAGACCCGTTTATTTTTTCAGGAACTATCGCTGAAAATATTTCTATTGGTGGAGGAGAACATGTATCTCGAGAGGAAATAGAAAAAGCGGCTAAGCAGGCAGGGGTAGATGACTTAGTTTGTTCTCTTGATAAAGGCTATGATACTCCGATTGGGGAAGCTGGAAGAGGATTATCAGGTGGGGAAAAACAACGATTAGCGATTGCTAGAGCATTCCTGAAAAAACCTTCAGTCATATTATTTGATGAACCTACGACTGGTCTGGATTTACAAACGGAGAAAATATTGCAAGCCTCTATGAAACAACTTGCTCAACATGCAACCGTGATTACGGTTGCTCATCGACTTCATACAATTAAACATGCTGATAAGATCTTATTTTTAGAAAAAGGTAGATTAATTGCTTCGGGAAGTCATGAAGAATTGATGGAATCTGTCCCTGCATATAAGTCAATGGTATCTGTTCAGCGGGGAGGGACTGCATCATGAAGGATTTCATACCGGTTGTAAGATTGCTAATGAAGGAAAAAAGAGATGTTTTTTATTCCATCGTTTTTGGTTTTGTAGCGGGGATTGCAGCGGTAGGACTTTTTGCAGCTAGTGGATACTTAATATCTAAAGCTGCATTTGCACCACCTTTGTATGCGTTGATTGTACTCACTTCGACAGTGAAATTGCTGGGGTTTACCAGAGCAATTAGTAAATATGCAGAAAGATACTTTTCTCATAGAGCAACCTTTACTATTTTAAGTAATTTGCGTGTATCCTTTTTTGAGAAACTAGAACCGTTAGCACCAAAGATATTTCAGAGGTACCGAAGTGGGGATTTACTCGCTCGAATTGTTGGGGACGTGGAAAGTCTACAAAACTTCTTTTTACGTGTGTTTTATCCACCGATCGTGCTGATTATCGTCTTCTTAAGTACGATAATATTCACGACATTTTTCTCAGTATATGTAGCGATTGTTATATTAATTGGACTATTATTGACTACCTTTGTTGTTCCAGCTTGGTTTGCAAAGAGGCAAGCAAAAATCGACAGTGATGTTCGAGACGGAAGGGGATCCTTGTCGACAGAGGTAACCGAATTTCTTCATGGTTTTCGTGATTTGAAAATAAACCAAATGCTTGATGAAAAAGGACGAAAGCTAGACGATTCTGCAAGTCGATATTTGTCAGAACAAAAGCGAGAAAGTGTTAATATGATTTATAGTCAATCAGTAAATTCTTTTGTAACCCTCTTTATATCCTGGGTTGTGTTGTTACTTGGTGCTTTTCTCGTGGTAAATGGACAATTAGAGGGTATTTTTTTAGCTATGCTCGTGATGATATCATTAACAGTTTTTGAGGATGTAAGTCCAATGGCGGTGTTTCCAGTTTACCTTCAGGACACAAAGACAGCTACAAGAAGGCTATTTTCTGTTGTACAAGAGGAAGCATCAGATGACGATGCTGACCAGGTAGAACTCGCAATCACAAGATCACCGTCTATTGTAATGAATGATGTGAATTTTACATTCCCGGACGAGTGGCGAGCTACCTTAAAAAATATATCGTTAGAGCTACCAGCAGGTTCGAAAACAGCCATTGTTGGTCCAAGTGGTTCTGGTAAATCTACCTTATTGCAATTGATGATGAAATTAATTCAAGCAAACCATGGAGAAGTATGGATTGATGGAGTTTGTATTGATCGTGTAACAGAGCAAAGTATTTGGAGAGAAACAAATGTTGTATTACAGGAAAATCATTTTTTCTATGGTACAATCCGTGATAATTTACTGCTTGCAAGGACGGATTTGTGTGATGAGGAAATGGTAAAAATGCTTTCTACGGTTCGCTTGGAGCACCTTTCATTAGATGACTCTTTATATGAAAAAGGTGAAAATCTTTCCGGTGGAGAAAAGCAACGATTAGCGATTGCTAGAGCCCTACTCAAACAAGGTAAGCTTTGGCTTCTTGATGAGCCTACCTCTTCGGTGGATGCGTTAACAGAGGAATTCGTCTATAATAACCTTTTTGAACGAGCTGCTAAAGATACGCTTGTACTAGTTAGCCATCGTCTTACAGGTATAGAGAAGATGGACCAAATAATCGTTATGGAACAAGGAACGATTATAGAAGCGGGAACCTTTGATGAATTGATGGAACGAAAAGGGTATTTTTATGAATTGAAGGAAATCGAAAAAGGTTTGTTGTAGTGGGATTATTGATGGGGTGGATCTGTATGTCTGTTTGGTGAGTTTCGACATAGATATAGATATACTGACAAGGGCGTTCCTATAAGTACGGAACGCCCTTCCTTCTATTCGTTATTCATTACAGTCATAAAATCTACCCAATCAACTATTCGTGCTACCTTTACCTCTTCATTATACGATTGATCTTTCACTACTAGATTCACAGAAGTATTTGAAAGTGTACGCAATACAGATGGTTTATCATCTACATAAAAGTCCAAATCAAGGTCTTGTATGATATGAACTTTCTCTTCATCTTTCATTCCGTAATAAAAGTGATCGTCTTGAATGGGAAAACCTTGTTCTTTCATCCAGTCTTTCGTGCGTTCACCATGTTCTTTAGGACGTGCGGTGATATAGTAAATGTCATGTCCTTGATGGTCTAATTCAAGTAGTGTTTCAATAGCTCCGGGGAATGCTGGGCAGTCTGTAAAATAAATTTCTTCTAGAGAGCTGTTCCACATTTCTTTCCCTTGTTCATCAGATAAACCAAATGGTTCATGGATTTCCACACGTTTAATTGCAAGAAAATCATCGCGAGAAAGTTGTTTGTTTAATTTCTGTTTATATAAGTTAAAAGCATGCTCTCGTAAGTTGATTAACGTATCATCAATATCAAAACCAAATTTCATCATATCCCTCTTTTATGCAGTAATTAATTGGAGCTAGGTGTGGGAGCCTCGTCTAATATTTGAGCGCATTTTTGTCGAAAAGAGCGAATATCCAAGTATATGAGCGAATCATACAAGCTGTAGACCAAACAGCCAATGTTAATATATCGGATATCCGACAAATTTAAAATCGTCTCCAATTTTTTCGATATCGGTATCTGTTAGTTCGACAGCGTCTTTCATTAGCTCGAATCCTGTACCTTCAAGGAAGGTCGGTGCTTCCTTTCCACCAATTAATTTCGGAGCAAAATATAAAACGGCTTTATCCACTAATCTATTCTCCAAAAAGGAAGCGTGAATATTTCCGCCTCCTTCTAATAATACCGAAGAAACTGATTTTTCTCCAAGCAGGCTAACGACTTCGTTTGGATCTACTGATTCAGCTCCCTCAGTAACAAAAACCGATATACCAGCATCCTCTAATGCTTTTCTTTTTTCACGGTCATAATTCTCTGTAGTAAAGACCCATGTTTCTGCTGCTTTATCGATTACAACTTGAGCGTCCATCGGAATTCGTAATTTGGAGTCCAGTATAATACGTATGGGATTTCTACCATTAGGTGTTCGAGACGTTAAAGCGGGATCATCTTTTATAACAGTATTAATACCAACTAAAATACCCATATTTTCACTTCTCAATTGATGCACATCTAATCGAGATTGTTCCGATGTAATCCATTTACTGTTAAACGTCCTTGTTGCTACTTTCCCATCTAACGTTGTTCCAGCCTTCATTGTTATAAACGGTTTTTTTGAAACGATGAATTTATTGAAAACTTCATTCATCTGAATGGCCACTTTTTCTAAAATACCGACGATGACGTCAATACCTGCTTGCTTAAGTATTTTCACACCATTCCCAGCAACGATTGGATTTGGATCAAGTGTTGCGATAACAACCTTTTTTATACCAGCTGCAACAATAGCCTCTGCGCAAGGACCTGTTCTTCCGTGGTGGGAACAAGGTTCAAGTGTTACGTAAATCGTTCCACCATGCGCTTTGTCACCTGCCATACGTAACGCATGAATTTCAGCATGTGGTTCCCCAGCTCTTAAATGAGTCCCAATTCCAACGACGCGATTGTCATTGACGATAACAGATCCAACTAGTGGGTTAGGGTCTGTCTGTCCTTTCATTGCTCGAGCGTTTTGTAATGCAAGATCCATATAAAACTCATGGTTAGTCATTCGAGCAAGTCCTTTCTTCCTCTAGGTGTCCTGATTTCGTGATTTTTGTTTGTAAATATTTTTCATTATACTCGGATTTATCGCCCCATAATGGAACTCTTCCTGAGACTTGTAATCCCGCATTTTGTAGTGCTTCTAATTTTAACGGGTTATTCGTAATTAAAGTTACTGGTTTGGATCGTAATTTTTGTAGTACTTTAATTGCATCACCATAGTTTCTCGAATCGTTAACAAAACCTAAATTTTCATTTGCTTCAACAGTATCATATCCGTTTTCTTGTAGCACATATGCCATAGCTTTAGAGAATAATCCAATTCCTCTTCCTTCATGATTCGCGAGGTAAAAGATTGCTCCAGAACCATGTACTTTAACCTTCTTCATGGATTCCTTTAATTGATAACCACAGTCACAACGTTTACTTCCGAAAATATCACCAGTGTGACAAATGGAATGCATTCGGATTAATGCATCATCACTTTTTTCGAAATCACCATATACCAATACACTGGATTGCTGATATTCTGCTAAGTTTTTAGAAGATAAATTATCAATTATTTGTTGATAATCATCTGTCAACTTTTCGCAATTTAACCAGCAATACCATTTAAATTCTACGGTTTCTCCATATAAATTTACAGGAAGTTTGATTGGCCCTACTAAGTATATTGCACCTTCAGTTGTCTGAATGGATTGTATTTTATCTTTTAATATCGAAAAAACTTTAGTTTCTAGTTTCATTTGCCCCATATTGTCTTATCTCCTTTCAATGTGCCCTTAGTATAAATAAAAAATCCAATGTCATCAATTTTTCTTTCTCGAAATTGTAGTAATTATTTTGCTTTATATATCCCATATAATATGAATTTGATTCCTTTTATGACTGGGGATGAAATGTTTGTTGCTTTTTAGTTTATAATTTTTAATATAGTACCTTGCAATGAACAGTACTGTGTGTTAAATTAAAATAGCAAGGTATAATTTTTACAACAGTACTATATAATGTATAGTACTAATCACTTTCGTGAGGTGGAACAATAGTGAATGTACAGTTTAAAAAAGGTGTTTTGGAATTATGTGTGCTTGTATTGTTAGATAAACAGGAGCGATATGGATATGAACTCGTTCAAAAAATTTCTGATCGTATTGCGATTTCTGAAGGGTCAGTATACCCATTATTAAGACGTTTAACTAAAGACGGTTATTTTACGACGTATTTAAAAGAATCATCAGAAGGACCATCCCGTAAATACTACAAGTTAACTGGGGAAGGGAGAACGTATTTAGAAGAACTTCTCCAAGAATGGGAGGCATTTACGAGTGGGGTAAATCAATTAATAGAAGAAGGTGTTAATCGTGACTAAGAAACAATTTATGGATAGACTGAATGTAGCATTAGGAAAACTACCATCTGATGAACGAAATGACATTTTGCAGGATTTTGAGGAACATTTTGTCTTTGGATTGGAAGAAGGTAAGACAGAGGAGCAAATTGCAGAATCACTTGGTTCACCAAATCAAATCGCCAAAGAACTTGTCGCTTCCTATCATTTGGATCAAGTTGAAGGGAGTATTACGGCTGGAAACATTCTTCGCGCTGTTTGGGCAGTAATTGGTCTTGGGTTTTTCAACTTAGTGATAGTATTAGGACCATTTATTGCTCTAGTCGCTATTGTTTTTGCAGGTTGGGCATGTGGGATTTCGTTTATTGCTTCCCCGCTATTCGTTCTTATTAATATTTCGGTTGCACCAGGGACTTTTATATTGTTTGACCTATTCTTTTCATTATTACTAGCAGGTCTTGGTGTGTTTATTGCAATAGGAATGTTTTATGTTACTAAAGCATTAATGAATGCCTTTGTTCGTTATTTGAAATTTAATGCAAAACTTGTAAAAGGAGGAATGAAGCATGCCTAAGAAGAAGTTATTAATAACGATCGCAGTTAGTTTAATAATTATTGGGGGAATAGGAAGTATGGTGACATTTCAATCGGTTTTTGCTTCGGAGCCGGTTTCAAAAGAGGAATCCTTTGATGAACAGGACATCTTAAATATCAATATCGAATCAGATAATTCTAGAGTGGAAATTTTACCAACAAAAGAAACGACAACCAAAGTCGAATTTACTGCCGCTGAAAAAAAGAATAAAAAATATAATTTCCAAGCGGACGTAGAAAATGGCTCTCTTAACATTGTATTGAAAGAGAAGAGGTTCTTTAAATTTTTTAGTTTCGATTTTAGTTTTTCGGGACCGACGCTAAAAGTATATGTACCTGAAAAACAATACGAAGCTTTAAATATTGATGTTATCAATGGAAAAATTAATGTAGAAGATTTACATGTAAATCTTGCTACAATTGAAACGGTGAATGGTGCGATTCAATTACGTGATATGGAGACGAATGCGACAAAAGTGAATTCAGAAAATGGGAAAGTTTCGCTTCGCCATGTTCGTGGTGAAATTATTGGTGAAGTAACCAACGGCAGTATTTCTCTTGTCGTCGATCATTTGGATCGCCCTATTGATTTAGAGTCTGTTAATGGGAAACTTAGGATTGAGACAGAACAAGAGCCTACGAATGCTACGATAGACGTAGATGTTGTCAATGGAAAAGTTGATATATTCGGGAATGATTCTAGGCATACTGTTATTGGTGATGGTGAGAATTTAATAAAGTTAGAGACAGTGAATGGAAGTATTAAGGTGTCGAAATAACTTATGTTATTCTAAATAATTCAAAGAAAAGGTAGCATTTATCAAATAACGGGTTGAAGGGGAGAAAACTTCAATTTACTACCTAATTCACATTGGTTTTAACAGACATTTTGACATTAAAATAGCATTAAAAATAGCAACTGAATTAGTCAGTTGCTATTTTTAAGTCTTCAATTTTTAAATTTACACTTTAATTCATTACAGTTTTTAACTCTTTGTTTTGCTTTTTTAAGAACAGCCAAACAATACCGAGTGCGATAAATAAAGCAAAAAATAAAATAGGTAACTGATAAAAAGTCCAAGTGTTTGGAGCATAATAATTTAATTGATGATGTTGTTCTATTATATTTTCATATGAAGTTTTATATTCATATTGAACAATCCAATGTCCCTTTGCCATTATAACAGTTCCTAAATCATAATCACTTGGCATAATTTGTTCTTTATTTTCAATCACTTGATTGTTCCCAATTACAATCGCTGCATTTTTATATTCTATTGGGAAATGTGTCATAGGTGTTCCAAGTGATACCTCATTTTTCTCTAACCATCCTTTTAAATCTTCCATCGGAAAAACGGCTAATAAATTCAATTGATTTGGATATTTTTTGAAAATGTCCATCAATTGTTCTTCTTCTGCATCGTTTATTTTATTGGTAGTGTCAAGAACATCGAAAACTTCATTAAAGATTGCATTTTTTTTTGTTTCTACTGTCCCAAATTCTTCCCCCTCTTTGTAAAAGTGGTCAGCTTCTAACCAAGAAGTAACAAGTGTTATTATGCCGAAAACAAAGAAAATAAGTGTAAACGATAATACATAATTAGTAAATTTCTTCTGTACTTTGAAGAATTCAGATAATCCTTTTACAATTTGGTTTTTACCTCCAAAATTTTCGATTGCAATACGAGTAGCTTCTTCTTCTGTTTTCCCTTTTGCCTTTAACTCTTCGACAGCTTCTACTAAATGCGAACGCATTTCTTGTTTTAAATCTTCTATTTCTTGTTTGTCACCCGCAACATCTTTATAAATTGAATTTACATATTTATCAATTTGTCTCAAAGTTATCGCCCCCTTCTATAAATGTATCAATAATTTTTTTAACAAATTGCCATTCTTTACGCTTTTCTTCAAAACCTGCCTCACCTAATGGTGTAAGTTTGTAATATTTTCTTCTTCCACCTGGTCCCTGTTCATCACCCCAGTAAGAAGAAATCCATTTGTTATTTTCTAATCTCTTTAATGACAAATAAAGCGTACCTTCTTTTAGTTCGAACTGTTCTTCACTTTTTTCACGAACCAATTTAGCTAATTCATAGCCATACATATCTCTGCTATGTAATAACGATAGAATTAATGTATCAATATGACCTTTTAAAACCTCTTTATTAACTTTCAATTTTTACACCTCCTTACTTAGTTATAAAATATATTACTTAATAAAGCAAGGTATTCCTTTAAGAAAATATTAAAGAAATCATCCTATTTTTAAACAGGATGATTTATCTAGGCTGTTTTCGTATAGATTGTTGCTTTCTTGAACATACTGTATAAAGGTTGATATAATGCAGTTTAGGGAGGCTTTAAAGTATGTGGAAGAATGTATATGAAGGGTTCAGCGAATTAACTAAATCAGATAAAATGGCATTGTTTGACGCTATGAAACAGGATTTGTTTCCAGAAGAACCAGATAAAATCACAAAACTTCTTAACACCATTCGTGAAGCACGATTTGCTTCGGGTATGGCTTGTGTTCATTGTGGTAGTACATACGTTAAGCGTAATGGTAAATATCGTACTCGACAACGCTATCTATGTAAGGATTGCGATAAGACATTCAACGATATGACGAATACACCATTTGCAGGTTCACGATACCCTGAAAAATGGGTAAAATATATTGAACTGATGGTGGATGGGTTTACTCTACCTAAAATCGCTGAAAAACTTCAAATACACATTTCTACTGCTTTTTATTGGAGACATAAAATTCTGAATGCATTAGGAAGTCTTGGTTTCAATCAATTGCAAGGTATCGTTGAAAGTGACGAAACCTTCTTTCGTGAGTCATTAAAAGGTCGAAGAGAAGTCACTCACAGAAAAGCCAAGAAACGTGGAGAAAAGGACAAGAAAAGAGGTATCTCTAATCTCAAAATTGCTGTTGTGGTAGCACAAGATAGGAACGGTAATATGATTGCTCGGAAGGCAGGTACAGGGCGTGTAAAAGCCGAAGAAATCGACACTGTGATAGGTGAGTATATTCACCCGTCTGCTTTGTTATGTATAGATACAGCCACTAACTACAAGAAGTTTGCCAAACTCAAAGGACTCTTACACGAAACAGTTAATGAACGCCAAAAACAGCGTGTAAAGAAGGGGATTTATCATATACAGCACGTCAATAACTTCCACAATCGCTTAAAAGGGTGGTTGGAGCGTTTTCAAGGTGTAGGAACGTTTTATTTGGACAACTACCTCAACTGGTTCCGTTGGCTTGAATTAGGAAAGAATTTAGCATTTGATAATCGTGTAGAGCAAATGCTTATTTCAACGTGTCAAAAGTCAAACTATACTACGGTTGAAATGTTGAGGAGTGCATAAGAAAAGACCTCCTATAAGAGGTCCTGCTGTTATTTATTTTGTTCTAATTGAGAGAGCATAAATTCCATCACCTTCAGCCCAACTTGCATGAATAACGTATATGAATTCGCCTTTTTCATTTGGTAGTACAATTTGATTGCTGTCGAGTCCTTTAAAATCCGCACCATTGTTTGCCCAAATTCCAATTTCGATTGAAGTAGGTTCATAATCGAAATCAATGGAGATTGTTTCCCCACTTGAAACTTCATTTACCTCTTCTACAAGTTCAGGAGGTGAAGCCGAGTCAGCATTAACTGCTTTTCCATTTTCTGACCAAGAATATGTTCCCATAGTATAAGAGATTTCTTGATTATCGACAGTTATAGTCGGTTCAGGTGGCTTTAAATCACCGATGTCACTTGATTGGCATCCAGTTAGAAAAAATATAAAAGCGAACAGAAATAGATATCTTTTCATTTAGCACCTCCTAATTATCTATTATTGTATAATTTTAACAGGAAATTAAAAATACCTCAAAATTATATCTAAAAACAACAATCTTTTAGAAAACAGCCTTTATCTAAGATAAATAATATCTTTTAAAGAAAATTGTTTATCTGTTAAACCCAATCGTTGTGCGGGAGTTTCCATTGTTCCGTTTGATTTATATGCGAAACAAAAATTGTAATAAGTTCGCAAGATGGTGATAGCCTTTTGGGCATATTTCGGATTGAAATTGGAATAGATATAACTTTTCCCATCTCCTCTTGCCGTAGTCAAAGGTCTTTCTAAAATGGATAACCTTCTTCGAATGTGTTGGATAAAAGTATTGGTTGCATTGTCATTTACATTCATTATTAAGGCAGCTACATCTTTCGGTTCCAATGAAGATAAGTTTGTCGTACAATCTACGGAACGCAATCCTCTATCAACAGTAGCGAGGGGGTGTAAGATAGGATTATCCGCATATTCAAAATGTGTACCCGAAGCAGTGGAGACTTCCTTGTGAAAATGATGATGTTCGAACAACTCTTGTAATTGCAAAAATGCCAACTTTCTTAAAGAGCCTGTTCCAAATCCTCGCATTGTTCCCCAATTAACCAAATCAACTCTTGCTTGAATAAATTCTTCACGAGCTTGTTTCCTCGTTTTTGTCTTATCTGTTTGGCATAGAAAATGATAAGCATCAGATAGTCTTATCTCCTTTGAAAACACTCGATTAATAGAGGTCATAAGAGAATTGTCTTCATCGGTCACAAAACGCCATTCAGGGGCTTTCACCAGTTGTTTAATAAGCCATAGATGTGCAACTGTCGTATAAGTGGAACCAACGTGTAAGCCATCCGTATATTTCATTCTCCGTTCCACCTGAGCCAACTCTTTATAATAGTCCGATTGGCTTTGTGTATCGTTTGCCGAAGGAGGCATCGGATAGTGAGAATACTTCGGGTATCTTGCATACTTTTTTGCAAATTCATTCAGATGGTCTTCTTTTTGCAGAACGGTATCTAATGCAATATCTCCTAGTGTAGTCTCCCAATCATAAGCGACATCACTGCGAAACACATATCTGGATAACACATCAGCCGATACCAAAATATTAGTAGGAAACTGAGTTTCTTCCACATCATCGTAACGACTGCCACCCATCCCTTTTTGACGAACATTGTTGAGATAATAGGTCATCTTATCAGTATTGAGCCATATTTCTTTAAACTCTAATTTTTGAAGAGGTTTGGTTTCGTGTCGTTCTAGGAACTCTAAACACCTTCGATAAAGCAACTCCAATTTATCATAGTATGTTCCTCTGCCAATTTCTAAGATTTCACAGGTTCTCGTAACGGGTGTACGGCTTAATAGCAACTTAGCAAAAAGATGATGGATGTCACTTCGTTTTTGATTATATGTGATAGAGTTATCTCTTCTTGGTGTAAGAGCCGTTTTCTTTTTACAAACCTTACACTGGTAGCGTTGCATTCCTAATCTGCTTTTTGCTTTTTCCTTGTTTATAAAAGGCATCGGATTTAATAAATGGTGTAAATTCTTCTGCGATGCAACCCTCTTTATGAAATTCATATTCTTCTTCTTTGTCTTGCACAGAATTGATTTGTACCAATCGCTGTATTTCTTGTGCAACAGACCAATTGGAAAGAGTGGAAGTATAACAACCTAATACCGCCTCACCTGTTACTCTTGTTGGGTCTGGATTGCATTTTATTGATTTGTGATTGGATGTTCCTGTTAGTTTATAGCGAGTTGGTTTTCCTTTGGTAGCAAACTTTGTTTGAGGCATACCTTGATACCTGCAAAATGGATTGGAGCAATGATTGTATTGAATTTGGTGCATAATACCATTCCAAGTGAATTCGGCTGGTGCGAAAAGCAAATCTTTATATTTTGTTCCGAACTGCTTGGGGGTTAATATATCATAATCTTTATTCCTATCCCCAATTTCACTCTCTGAAAGAGGGGATAGTACCTCCAGTAAATTATCTTCTTTTGTAGCCAATCGCTTAAAACTTAGCCAATCTTTTCGTCACCTACTAATTCTTCAATTCCAAGCTGCTTAACCATTCTTCTGTTATTCCTTTTGTTTTCAATCCAAGCGATAAAATCTTTATCTTCTAATAGGTTCAAAAGGAACAAATTAACCACTTCACTCTCGCTGTGTTCTGTATACTCCGAATAGCTTTTTACGATATTCCTTGCTCTTTCTGATATGAGCCAATCTACCTTTTCTGCATTGTGATTTTTGGGTTTAATGAACTTCATCCTTATCTATCTCCTGTCTGAAATTGGTCATACAATTAGTATATCCAATTAGCAACTGTTTTAGCACAGTTTTCAACAACACCGCATAAATTTATGCGGTGTCTCCAATGGGTATGCGTATTTAAGTGCGAATTAGTGTGTAAAATTTGTTAAAACATTGATATAACAACAAAAAAGGACACCAATTCATATGTGAATTGTGTCCCCAATTAGGTTGTTATTTACTGTTTTCTCCCCAATAACCGAACCCGTTATTTATCAAATGCTGCCTTTTTTTATTAATGGCACTTTTCACGTAGTTTGTTACTAATTTTATATAAACTGCGAAGTAACTTAGAATGATGGAGCGCTTCAGAATAAAGTTCTAAACGGTCGTTCATAGCAGTAATGAAAGCCCGAATGGAGAGAAAAAAGTTCTAAACGGTCGTTCATAGCAGTAATGAAAGCCCGAATGGAGAGAAAAAAGTTCTAAACGGTCGTTCATAGCAGTGATGAAAGCCCGAATGGAAAGAAAAAAGTTCCGAACGGTCGTTCATAGCAATGATGAAAGCCCGAATGGAGAGAAAAAAGTTCTAAACGGTCGTTCATAGCAGTAATGAAAGCCCGAATGGTGAGAATAAAGTTCCAAACGGTCGTTCATAGCAGTAATGAAAGCCCGAATGGTGATGAAAAAATAACCGGAAATCACGTTGCTGTGACTGCACATTTTCCATCAACTACGAATGATTCCATTACTTGGAAAAAGCAGCAATCTTTAAGAAAACTGCCTTAATTAAAAGTAAATATTATTCTTCCCTTTTCCCGACAATACCATAAAAGCATAATTTCGTAAGGTCTTCACTTATATGTAAGGATTGTTTATATACTTCTTCTTTTGACAAATAATCATTAAACATTTGAATGTAGAACATAATCGCTTCATTTGAAATGGTGGGATCTATATAACCCTGTTTTTTGCCTAAGCTAAAGAACGCAGCTAAACGAGGAAGGGCCTCTTCGGTGTAAAATTGTTCAATGTCTTCGTTTTTACTTGCATATTCCTTCATGATAAATTGATAGAAATCTTCGTTTAGTTGACTCGCTGTAGCAGTATTGCGAAATATGACTTGTTTAATCTTCTCTGGAAAATCTAGATCGCTATCCATAAGGTTTTCAGTTTCTGCCCATATTTTTTTGATATAGTAAAGGACCACGTCACTCGTTAACCTATCCTTACTTTCAAAGTAATTATAAATTGTCACCTGTGAAACATTCGCTTCTTTAGCGATTTCTGCAACGGATACTTTTTGCACTCCATATTTCAAAAACAATGCTAAAGCTGCCTCTAATATATTGGTCTTTTTTAATTCCCTACGCCGTTGGAATCCGTCCATGTTTGTTCACCTCTAACATATTATAATACAAAATTTTGTAATAAAACAATTAAAATATTTCATAACTATATTGCATAATCTCCATTTTTTATATATTATGAACCATAATGGTTAAAATATTTCATAACTATCTACAGAAAGTTAATGAAATAATGTTGACCACATTGGTCTAAAATGCTAAACTAAAATCGACCAAAGTGGTCTAAATGTTGGAGTGTACAAATAGACTACTAAAAAGGGGTGAGTGGAAAATTAATCAAACATTTAACAACCTCGATATAGAAAAACAAGAAAGAATTATTAATGCGGCACTTCTAGAATTTGCGGAAAATGGATTTGAGAAAGCTTCAACAAACCGAATTGTAAAAAGCGCAGGGATTGGTAAAGGGATGCTCTTTTACTATTTCAAAAATAAAAAAGAACTATACCTTTACCTCGTAGAATATAGTTTAGACATTATCTTAAAAGAATTTATAGGGAAAATTGATACGAATGAAACTGATTTTATTGAACGCTTAAGACAAATAGCAAAAATTAAATTTGAAAACAATCAAAGATACCCTAGTGTGCTTAGTTTTCTAGGAAACATTTTTATTCAAGAAGAATGGGAAGTGTCGGAAAACCTGAAGCAACGATATGAAGAAATGATGAACATTAGACATTCGATACTATATGACAATGTTGATACATCAATATTTCGTAGCGATGTTGATACTGAAAAGGCATATAAGCTTATCAAGTGGTCAATTGAAGGTTATCAGAATGAATTAATCAATCAATTTAAAGAGAAAAACTTGGCTACCACTAATATGGACCCATACTGGGATGAGTTTTATGACTATCTAGAAGTATTAAAAACCATTTTTTACAAAAAAGAGGAGGGAACAGAATGAGTGTATTAAAGGTGAGTGATTTAACGAAAGATTTCGGGAAATTTAGAGCATTGGATGGAGTTAATTTAGATGTAAATAAAGGGGAGGTATTTGGTTTTATTGGCCCAAACGGTGCTGGTAAATCTACAACCATTCGTGTGCTCTTGGGCATTTTGAAAGCAACGGAAGGGCAAGCAAGAATATTTGGAAGAGATGTATGGTCAGATGCTGTTGAAATTCATAAACGTATTGCTTATGTTCCTGGGGATGTTAACTTATGGCCAAACCTAACTGGTGGAGAAGTTATCGATTTATTTGTGAAATTACGTGGGGGAAATAATAAGAGTAGACGTGAAGAATTAATTAAACGGTTTGATTTGGATCCAGCAAAAAAATGCCGTACTTATTCAAAGGGTAATCGCCAAAAGGTTGCATTAGTTGCTGCTTTCTCGTCGGATGCAGATCTTTATATCTTGGATGAACCAACATCTGGTCTTGACCCGTTAATGGAACAGGTTTTCCAAGAATGTGTAATGGAAGCGAAAGAAGCAGGAAAAAGTGTGCTTTTATCCAGTCATATTTTATCTGAAGTAGAAAAATTATGTGACCGAGTAGGGATTATCCGTCAAGGTAAGATAATTGAAACAGGTTCATTACGTGAACTACGTCATTTAACACGAACTAATCTACTTGTTGAAACCAAAAATCCGATTACCGGATTGCAAGAATTAAATGGTATCCATGAGGTGGAAGAAATAGATCAAGCACTAGCATTTCAAGTGGATACAGAGGAACTGGATACAGTTATAAAACACGTTAGTCAGTTTGGAATTATGAAATTGGAAAGTGCACCGCCAACACTTGAAGATTTATTCATGCGTCATTATGAAGGAAAAGGGCAACCGGAGTCAGGAGCAGGGGGGAGATCCTAATGGCTAATCCGATTTACAAACGAACTGGTAGACTTGCCAGATTAATTTTAAGACGGGACCGCATACGCATCCCACTATGGCTAATTGGTATCTGCTTCTTTACGTTTATCGTTCCAATAGCTTTCTTGGGATTGTATGAATCACAGCAAGATCGAGATGTAATGGCAGAAACGATGGAAAACCCAGCTATGATTGCGATGGTAGGTCCAGCAGATTTATCTAATTACACGATTGGTGTAATGACTGCCCATCAAATGTTATTAATGACAGCTGTAGTAGTGGGGTTAATGAGCATTCTTTTAGTGACACGACATACACGGGGTGATGAAGAGGATGGACGGATTGAATTGATCCGATCATTGCCTGTTGGTCGCTTATCCAATTTAAATGCAACATTAGTCGTCTATACGATAATAAATGTCTTGTTAGCTCTTATTGTTGGATTCGGTTTATACGCTTTAAATATTGAAAGTATGGATTTAGAAGGTTCTATGTTATACGGTGCTGCGTTAGGTGCTACGGGTATTATTTTTGCAGGAATTACTTCTCTATTCGCACAGCTTTCCGAAAGTTCTCGTGGTACAATTGGCTATTCTATTGCAGTACTTTTAATTGCTTATATAGTTCGAGGAATTGGAGATGTGAGTAATGAAGCTTTGAGTTGGGTATCTCCGCTCGGATGGGTAACAAAAACAGAGGCTTACGGAGCAAATAATTGGTGGCCAATTATTTTAATGCTTGGTGTATCTCTTATTCTATTTATAGTTGCCAATTATTTAAATGCAATTAGGGATTTGGAGGCTGGATTTTTCCCATCAAAACCTGGTAAAAAACATGCGTCTGCCTTTTTACAATCTCCAATTGGGCTTGCGTTACGACTTCAACGCACTGGTATAATTTCTTGGGCAATCGGGATGTTTGTGTTGGGTGCGTCATATGGATCTGTTTTAGGAGATATGGATTCCTTTTTTGAAGGCAATGAAATGATGATGCAAATGTTCGCATCGGAGGATGGGTCCTCGTTTACGGAGCAATTTTTGCCGATGCTCATGGTTATAATGTCACTATTAGCTACTGTACCTCCAGTAATGGCTATGAATAGATTGAATGGGGAAGAGAAGAAGAACCGTGTGGAACATTTACTGGGAAGAGCCGTTTCTCGCACAAAATTGATGTCAAGTTTTCTATTAATCTCAGTCATTAATGGATTTGTAATGATTTCATTAACTGCAATTGGATTGTGGGCGGCTAGTGTATCCGTAATGGATGAACCATTTGCATTTGGTACGATTTATGGGATGGCATTAGCATACTATCCAGCAATTCTAGTTATGGTCAGTGTTGTAGTATTATTAATAGGGTATTTGCCAAGGTTTACAAGTCTCATTTGGCTTTATGTTTTTTATTCATTTGTGGTGCTTTATTTGGGAGGAATATTCCAGTTAGATGAATGGGTTGGTAATCTATCTCCATTCGGTCACGTGCCACAACTACCGGTTGAAGATATGACTTGGATGCCAATTGGTATTCTGACTATTATTGCTATAGTTATAACTGTGGCTGGCTTTGTTGGGTATAATAAACGAGATATTGAAGGGTAATATACAATATGGCCTCGCGTTCCGTTTTTAAGGAATTCGAGGTCTTATTTTTATGCTAAAATAAGGTGATGACAAAGGTTGGGAAGGAGGACAGGGAATAATGAATAATAAATCATTTACTTATGCTCCATTTACAACTCGTTTACTTGCTTTCCTCTTAGATTATCTCATCATTATCATATATGGTGTGTTCATTGTAGGATCCGTATCGGTATTGTTCCGTCCCATTATGACACCGTTATTCACCGAATCAGTCGTTACTGCCCAGCTAACAGGGTTTCTTATGATGACATTGCCTGTTTCCCTTTATTTTATTGTAAGTGAATGTTCCAAACGACAAGGGACATGGGGAAAACAAAAGTTGGGAATTCGTGTTGTAGATCGACAAGGAAACCGAATAGGATTTGTGCGTTCTGTCGTACGGACGGGAGTGAAATTTTTACCTTGGGAAGTTGCACATTTTTGTGTTTATCGATTAATGTTACCTACGAACCTATCAGAATCAACAGTTATTGTCATACTTAATGCTGTTAATATTGCTATCGTAGTTTATTTAGTAATACCATTCTTCAATTATAA
Source organism: Ornithinibacillus salinisoli (assembly GCF_042684965.1). Taxonomy (NCBI): domain Bacteria; kingdom Bacillati; phylum Bacillota; class Bacilli; order Caryophanales; family Bacillaceae; genus Ornithinibacillus; species Ornithinibacillus salinisoli. The sequence goes on along the minus strand of NZ_JBHUMI010000005.1, from coordinate 53,933 downwards.
GAAGAAATCAGTATATGATTTAGTTGCTAGAACAGAAGTTGTTCGAAACGAGAAATTGTGATAGTTTCATGGAGGAATTAATATGAAAGAATGATATGTTGGTTATAGAATGTAAGGACACCAAGACAAAGTGAATCTTCAATCATAGGGGGCTTCATCCCACACTGCATGTTAGCATGACAAGGGTATAGCCTAAGTGCCACTTTACGGGCAGTTGATCCCTCACTTATTTTTTCTGGGTTCACTTTCAAACCATCGAAAGGAAGTTTTAGATGAAAATAGAAGTAAATCAAAAGTCATTATCCCCACACTTTGATCCATGGGAAGCATATATGGATATGGAAGAACACGGGAAAATGACCTTATCAAATATTGAATTCACTACTACCTACCTATGTAATATGCGCTGTGCACATTGTGCGGTTGGTTATACGTTGCAAAACCAAGACCCAGATGCGTTGTCTATTGAATTAATAATAAATAGGCTTGAGGAAATTCCGCATTTACGTACATTAAGCATTACTGGTGGCGAGCCAATGATGAATAAAAAATCAGTACGAGAGTATGTTGTTCCGTTGTTTAAATATGCGCACGAGCGCGGTGTGAGAACACAAATTAATTCCAACTTAACTCTTCCGTATCAACGATATGAAGCTATTATTCCTTATCTTGATGTATTACATATTTCACACAACTGGGGAACAGAGGACGAATTTGCAGAAACTGGTTTTGCGCGTATGGAGAGAAAACCTACTAAAGAAAACCGAAAGAAGTATTTTACGAGAATGGTAGAAAATTCGCAAGCACTTTCTAAAGAGGGTGTGATGGTGTCAGCAGAGACAATGCTAAATAGACGTACCTATCCATATCTCGAAAAGATACACGATCATGTGTTGGAAATGGGTTGTACGCGACATGAAATACATCCTATGTATCCAGTTGATTTTGCTAGCAATTTAGAAACATTAGACCTCGCTGAAATTCGGTTAGCGATTACCAGACTACTAGACCATCGAAATAAAGAATTATGGATGCTGTTTGGAACGTTGCCTTTTTACGCATGTAGTTCCAATCAAGAGGATCTAGCACTTCTAAAGCGGATCTATCAGGAGAAAAATGTAACGGTTCGAAATGATCCGGATGGTCGCTCAAGGTTGAACGTAAATATCTTTACCGGCGAGGTAATTGTTACTGACTTTGGCGATGAGGAGCCGTCGGTTGGGAATATAAAAGATACTCCACTTCCAGAAGCATATAATCGTTGGATGAAAACAAGTACAGCAAAACAATTAAATTGTCATTGCCCAGCTGTGAAGTGTTTAGGGCCGAATCTGTTAGTGAAAAATGCTTATTATAAGGAAGTTGATTTTCAAAAGCGTACAGCTAATATTCGTTTGTAATATGATTTTCATTCCATGGAATAGCCATCAAATATTTTACCTATGCGTAAATGTTTGGTGGTTTTATTTTACCAAGTCTAGCACTTCACATAACTTGTACAATTCACAAACGCCATGGAATTGATTACGGTTCTGATAATTAACATTTTCAAGTGCTGCTTTTGTTGCTTTCTTGGCTTCATCTATATTATTGTGTTCGATTTCTTTCACTATATTTTTCATGATTTCCAAATAGTGCACGGTCCTTCGAAGTGCACGAATAACAAGAATCTGGCGTAGGTGTATTTGGTTAAATAGTCGATACCCATTTTCGGGGTCACGATGAGGAGTGATTAACCCTTCCTTTTCCCAATGTCGAATAGCAGAAGCTGGAACGTCTGCTAGTTGTGCAATATATCCTATCGTCATTTTTTCTTTGCTGAATTTTTCGGGAAGCGTTGATACAAATGACTCTTGTAATAGTTCATAGGTTTGGTCTGTTAATACTTTTTCCTGTTGCAGTTTGGCTTGTTCTTTGTTAACTGTCCAGAATGCATCCGTTGCGTTTCCTTCTTGGATATATTTCATCACTTTTCTTGTAATGTCCATACCAAACCCAGGATACATCGCACGAATACAACGAAAGTACGCAACATGTTCTTCGGTGTATAATCGATACCCGTTCTTTTTCCGTTTAGGAGCGGGAACAATTCCCCATGATTCATAATGACGTAGTGCGCTTGGTGTTATATCAAGTGAATTGGCGATTTCAATTGGTTTATAGTACATGTATTCACTCACCTCTTTTACAAACAGTCGTATGAAAATAGTATACCATCAATCAAACATTAACAATAAACCTTAAAGTACTGTGACGGATTTATTGATAGAAAGGCTGTTAGAATAACCATCTTGATTTCTGTGAAAGGTACTTGCATTAGTGTTGTATGATGAATTTGTAGTGTTTTTAGAAAAAGGAGGTTGGTATTGTGAAAGATGTAATAACAAATAAAAATGCTCATGAGAATAATTTGAAGCATGTAACTGTCAATATCCCAAAGAATAAAATGGTCGTACTAACAGGACCTTCTGGGTCGGGGAAGTCAACATTAGCGATGGATATTTTACAATTGGAATGTCAAAGGCATTATATGGAATCCAGTGGTATGATTTCTTCCTGGTTTACGAAGCCAAAGGTTGAGTCAATTAGTGGATTATCACCATCCATTAGTGTTGGCCAGCATATTACAAATCGCAATCCCCGGTCTACAGTAGGAACCGTAACGGATATGTATACCTATTTGAGAATGATTTATGAAAAATTAGGAGAACGTACATGCCCGAACTGTCACACGAAGTTTTCACCTCAATTAGAAACCAACGCGGAAGTAACTCACTTAGAAGAAACTCATCATGATACGGAATATGTTAATTGCCCTACCTGTAATTATGAAATGGAAAGATTAACAAGCTCCCATTTTTCCTTCAATACAATAGCTGGAGCATGTGAAACATGTAGTGGTCTGGGAGAAGTAGCAGAGATAAATACCCAAGCAGTATTTAATGAGGAACTAAGTTTGCGAGATGGAGCAGTTCGTATTTGGTATGATTCATATGCAGCCTATCAAATAAGTACGCTAGAAGCTGCTGCTTCCTTTTATGGAATCCATTTTAATGCAGACCTCCCGTTAAAAGATTATGATAATGTTCTTCGCGATCTTTTGTATTATGGAGTCGAAAGTGACAATTTTATGATGCATTTCCCAGATAAAAAGCCACCTAAAAAGGTTAGTGATGGTAAGTTCGAAGGTGTACTTACTGGAATGTGGAGAAGGTATAAAGAAAAAGCTGGTGATACTGGGGAAGCGGTAAATTTTTATAAACAACCTTGTAACGACTGTCATGGGGAACGCTTAAGAGAAGAAAGTAGACAGGTGAAAGTGGAAGGAACCCGTATTACGGATATTTCTCAATCTTCGTTGCATGAATTTCTTGAATGGCTGAAGGTACTGCAAGAAAAACATGTACAGGATGAAGAATCACTTATTGAAACAATACTTCATGATTTAATAAATAAAGTGACAAGAGTTGTTGATGTAGGGTTAGGCTATCTGTCGATGGATAGACAAGCTATTTCGTTGTCCGGAGGAGAGTCACAGCGTTTACGCTTAGCTTCTATTTTAGGATCAGGTCTAACAGGTGTACTTTATATTCTTGATGAGCCTACTTCTGGACTACATCCGAAAGATACGAAAGGTTTAATTAGCGTGTTGAGGCAACTACGTGATTTAGGAAACACTGTTCTAGTTATTGAACATAATATCCAGGTGATGGAAGAGGCAGATCATATTATTGATATGGGACCTGGTGCTGGTCAACTTGGGGGGAGTATTGTAGGAGAAGGAGAATTGCATCAATTAGTAGAACAACCAGAATCAATTACTGGGGCATTTCTAAGAGAAAACTCCTTCCAAACAAAACAGCGCCGAGAAAGTAATGGACAAAATGTAACCATCCACCAGGCAACCAAGCATAATTTAAAAAATATCACTGTATCATTCCCTTTAAATTGCTTTATTACGGTAACAGGTGTATCAGGATCTGGAAAATCAACCCTAGTCTACGATTTACTTGCAGAAGGGATGGAAGGAAATCCGGTTAAAGGATACGAGAAACTGACTGGATTGGAGTCGATTAAGGAAAAAATAACTGTTGATCAGTCTCCACTTAGTAGGATGAGGCGTTCCAATGTTGCTACTTATACCGACGCTTTCACATTCATTAGAAATTTATTTGCCAAATTACCGGAGGCGAAGCAGCAAAAGCTAACTGCTAAAAATTTTTCTTTTAACACAACTGGTGGTAGATGTGAAAAATGTGAAGGACTAGGTACTGTTGCAGTAAATATGTACTTTTTACCCGACTTAGAGGTAAGGTGTCCATCCTGCAAGGGGAAACGATTTAAGGATGAAATTCTGTCTGTGACATTACAGGGTTATTCGATATCAGATATTCTTCATATGAGCATTGAAGAGAGCTTGCCATTGTTCCGAGATCAAAAGAAAATTTCAACCATCATTAATTTATTGTGTGAGGTTGGTCTTGGTTATTTACAATGGGGACAATCACTTACTACATTATCTGGTGGAGAGGGTCAACGACTCAAATTAGCAAAGGAACTAAATAAAACAAGTACAGGTCATACCTTATATATTTTGGACGAACCGTCAACTGGCTTACACCCTAATGATGTAAGAAACCTGTTATTGTTATTAAATAAGCTGGTAGATGCAGGAAATACAGTCATCGTTGTCGAACATAATAGTGATATTATTCGAGATTCGGATTGGGTGATCGATATGGGGCCGAATGGTGGAGAGGAAGGTGGACAAATTATTGCCGAAGGGACACCAGAGCAAGTTGCTGCTACAAGAGAATCCTATACTGGTGCTTTTCTTGATTTATAAGTAAAGATTTTGATAGAGATAGGAGAAGTAATATGAAAAAAAAAGATAAGGGCATGAAACCATTTATATCTTTAATTTTATCAACCAAAATACCTAAAATGGCCCTAACCATAGGCTCTATAGGTAGTATCATTACAATGCTTGTCGGTCTATCCATTCCACTACTAACAAGAGAGTTAGTGGATGGTTTTTCCGTCGAGGCATTGAGTACGACACTGATTATTATTATTGTTGTGGTCTTTATTTTACAGGCTGTAGTTGATGGAGTATCAACCTACTTATTAGCTGCTGTTGGACAAAAAATTGTTGCAGGATTACGAGAAAGAATGTGGTTAAAGTTAATTCGGCTACCGGTAAGTTATTTTGATAAACAAGCAAGTGGAGAATCAGTGAGTCGCGTTGTTAATGACACGGGAATCGTGAAAAACTTAATCTCGCAACACTTTCCTCAATTTATTACGGGGCTGATTACGATTGCCGGAGCGATCGTAATCTTGCTCGTTATGGATTGGAAGATGACGTTATTAATGTTGTTAGCTGTACCAGTTACTTTTGCTATCATGATTCCACTGGGTACCAGGATGTCGAAGGTTTCAAAAGGATTACAGGATGAAACGGCAACTTTTACAGGTAATATTCAACAAACACTAAGTGAAATTCGTCTAATGAAATCTTCAACCGCTGAACAAGTGGAAGAGAAAAAAGGAACCACCGGCATTGGGAAGTTATATGACTATGGTTTAAAAGAAGCTCGGATTTTCGCGCTGATTGGTCCTTTTATGTACACCGTAGTTATGTTTGTTATTGTGGTTATCATTGGGTACGGTGGAATACGTGTTGCAGAAGGATCCATGTCAACAGGGTCCCTTGTAGCATTCTTACTCTACCTTTTCCAAATCATTTATCCAATTACATCGTTTGCTATGTTTTTCACCGAATTACAAAAAGCTAAAGGTGCGACAGAGCGTATTATTCGTATTTTAGAAGTACCTGAGGAAGCAGGACAAGATGGAATCGAAAAAAATATAACCAATGAACCGGTTTATGTTTCCAATGTTTCCTTCTCCTATGATGAAGGGGAATCAGTCCTGCAAGACGTAACATTAACCGCTAATCCAGGTGAAATGATCGCTTTTGCTGGTCCAAGTGGGGGAGGAAAAACGACACTGTTTTCTCTGTTAGAACGATATTATGAACCAAATCGTGGTGAAATTAGAATTGGTGACACTCCCATTCATAAGTTGTCCCTAAGGTCTTGGCGAAGTCAAATCGGCTATGTATCTCAAGAAAGTGCGATGATGGCTGGAACCATTCGTAATAACTTAACGTACGGATTACCAAATGTCGATACGATTCCAGATGATAGGTTATGGGAAGTCACAAAGATGGCCTATGCGGAGGAATTTATCCGATCTTTTGATAAAGGATTGGATACAGAGGTTGGTGAACGAGGGGTCAAACTTTCTGGTGGTCAAAGACAACGGATCAATATTGCACGTGCATTTTTACGAGATCCTAAGATACTTATGATGGATGAAGCTACTGCAAGTTTGGACAGTCAATCAGAAGGTATCGTTCAACAAGCATTAACTAGGTTAATGGAAGGGCGGACTACATTTGTAATTGCCCACAGATTATCCACAATTGTAGATGCAGATAAAATCATTTTTATTGATAAAGGTAAGGTGACCGGAAACGGAACTCATAAGGAATTAATCGAGACTCACAACCTATACCGAGAGTTTGCAGAACAGCAATTAACCTAATAGAGATATACTTTAAAAAGCCATATTACGGTGAATTCGTATTATGGCTTCATTATTTACTTATTATTTGCATCTGTTATTATCTTTGGCTGTTGCCTAAAAGATTGTTGCTTTATCCAAGTATGAATCTTTATGGGTAATTGATGTGAAATGCGACATAAAATAGCGCTCCCATCATCGCTTGAAGTAGGGGGGACGGAGCGGACATGGAGTACGCTATTTCATAAAATAATCTGATTTGAAAATGTTATCGGACATCAAGTACGTTAATTGCTCTAATTCGTACCAGAATACCTGTCATTCCGGCTAATAACGGAACTGATGTCCTATAGCTTTCTTTATTAACTAAATTTGTCACTAATAAGGGAACGGTTGTCCGTTTCGGAAAATATTCGACTATCGTTGACGGAGAAGAAGTGAAAAAGCAACGCTATCGCTGTAAAGCGTGTAAAATGACATTTACTGACCTTACAAATACTGCCCTATATCGAACTCGTCGTCTCAACCAATGGATAAAATTTATCGAGTGTATGATAGAGGGCTATTCCTTGCGAAATTCTTCGCTTGTTATACGGGATCGTAGTCCCAACCAGCCTCAATCATGTTTCTACAAGTAGGGGGTGTACAGTTTAGTTGACGGGATCTATCTCCCACGGGCAGGGACGTTCTACCCCGGCTACAATTGTAATGTTAAGACCATATGAAACAAGGTCAACCAGTAATTTCTGGTTAACCTTATAATACGATCAGGCAGAATAGTTAAATAATTTATTCAGCCATGTGGTAAAATATGGAGAAAAACAATTGACATAAATACACATTATGATATATATTTAACTAAACGCTTAATTAAGGAGTTGCCTAATTGACTACAAAGGACACACTCAGCCTCATCTTCGCTGCGCTCGCTGATCCGACGCGCCGAAACATCCTGACTAGGTTGTCACAAAGGGCCGCGACAGTTGGGGAGGTCGCCGAGCTCTTCGAGATAAGCGCACCCGCGATCTCCCAGCACCTCAAAGTGCTGGAGCGAGCAGGGCTGATTGAACGAACAACAAACGCCCAGTGGCGGACCCTGACTATGCGCAAAGAGCCTCTCGATGAGGTATCAGCCTGGGTCGAGAAGCACCGCCGTGAGTGGAACCAGCGCTTCGACGCACTGGAAGAACACCTCAAAACCATGATTACAAAGGAGGAACAATGAACATGTCAAATGATCACAAAGGAGGAACAACGAACATGCCCACATCTGAACAGGAGTTTACCATTACCCGCACCCTGAAAGCCCGCCGCGAGCTCGTGTGGCGCGCTTGGACCGAGGAGAAGGAACTCGCCGACTGGTTGCCTTCGACACCCCTAGAGACCATCTCCTTCGATGTTCGTGAAGGAGGACGCTACTGTTATACTATGGTCAACATCGAGACCGGCGAGGAGTATCCAACCGGAGGTGTGTTTCTCGAAGTCGTACCATTCGAACGGCTTGTTTTCACCTGGGGCTACCCCGATGCTCTCATCGAGAACTCCCCTGTCGTGACCCTAACCCTTATCGAACATGGCGACCGCACCGAGATGATTTTCCACCTGCGCGGATTCGCAGGTCACCCCGGCGATCAGTACGTGTACGACGGCTGGTCCGACACGCTCGACAATATTGTGAAAAAATATACTTAAACAAACTGGTGCTTTAGTTGAAGAAGACTATATTACGAAATAGAACTTCCAGATAATTTGGAAGTTCTAATTTTTTATATAATATCAACATTAAAATTTAACAGAGCCTATGGAAAAAACCTCTAACACACCAGCGAAAATAATAATAAGTTTTAGTTCCAACATTAGCCCTTTTATGGATTATTCCTATCCCGGTAGAATAGCTAAATTTTGCTTTAAAACCTCTTCCATTGACTCCATTCCATAATAAACTACTCGGTAAACCATTTTTCCATCTCTTATTATATAGTCAAAATGGCTATCATCTTGCCAAAACCACAATTCATCTACCACACTATTTCTTTGATACACATATGATTTAAATGTCTCTGTATTATCCGCTAGTAAGGATTGTACCAAGCGTTCTGCAAACCATTCATTTCTCACTTCATAACCATAAGATTGCAAAAAAGGATCATAAATGCTGCTCTTATCTTCCCAAGTCTTTTCTGGGACTTCGACATTCTGATGCAGCTCATATTGCTTCGGAACTAAGATGTTAGATTCAACTCGGTAGAAATTAATGTAATCTCCTTGAGAGATTGGCGTAAAAGTGGATTCGTTTATAATATCTGCCATTTGAATAATAGGAATTTCTTCATTAGGAATATCGGGATATCGATCTTGTGAACCAATCTTTACTATATCGGGTACTAAAAAACTAATAAAGATAACAAATAAAATAATTAAACTGTAACCAATTGCTTTATTTCGATTTAATACTCGTTTGTAATGAACATCGTGATTAAGTAATTCTCCTGATTCTAATCTTCTGAACATTCTCGTAAGGTGAATACGACCAAACATCATGTAGAGGTTGGTAAATATAATATAGGGAATAAACATTAGAGACGGTATAAAACTTTCATCCGTAAAATACCGAACATTATCATGTTGAAACGTCAAAATTTGTACAAGAATAATAATGGCCGATAATATTAAGGTAGTCCAAGCTCTGGTTTGCAAACTACTTCTTAAAATAGTTAAAGATGCTGCCTGTTCTATCGGTTCTGTATGAATCTCGGTGGAGATTGTATTGACCACTTCACGGAATATATGGACATGTTGTCGCGATCCTACATACTCCCAACCAGCTTCTTCGTAAAAACTTTTTCTGTTTTGTTCATGGCGATTATTCCATTTAAATACTTCACATCTGTAATTTAATTCTTGAGGCTCTATTTGCTCAAATGTAGCAAACAGTTGTCCAACTTTGGTCAACTTCCAGCCTTTTCGTGACATATCCGTTAACCAGGATTCCTGTTCCTCGATATTCCAAATATCTAGCCACCAAATTCTTCTTTTCTTTTTAGTCATTTGACCGCCCCTCTCCTAAATAGGATTTTCCATCGTGTACCAATGTTGAGAGGCGTTCAAATTCTTTGTTTAATGCTTCATGCCCAACTGCATTGATATGGTATACTTTCCGCGTTCCATCTACTTCTTCTAAGTTTATAAGGTTTTCCTTTAATAGACGCTTTAATATTCCATAAAGTGTTCCTGGCCCCATGTTAATTCTACCGTTCGAGACCTTCTTCACTGCATCCATAACTGCGTATCCATGAAGGGGATTAGCTAGAGAGAGTAGTACGTAATACATTGCTTCTGACATTGGCGAATTTTCACTTTTGGGCATCAAATCATCACCTCTGATATTATGCATTGCGATATATATCGTATGACATAATAGTAGAGTTTCCATATGATATTGTCAATTATCTTCTGAATATTACGTGTGATTTTTGTTTTAAAAAACCTTCCCAGAGTAAGGAAGGTTTATTGTTTAGATATACTATTCTTGTTTTCTTCGTTTAAATAAAACGACTGCTGTTATAATAGCTACGACAAGTAAGCCACCAAACCAGTAAAGCGTTAACCAATGATTATCGCCAATAGGGGTTCCAATTAATAGTCCACGCAGGGTTTCAATTAGTGGTGTCATGGGCTGTTTATCAGCAAATGCATGTAGCCAGGTAGGCATGGTTTCTGTAGGAACAAAAGCACTACTTACATATGGTAGAAACATAATTAAAAACGTAAAAGCACTAGCCGATTCAACACTCTTGGCAAGTAACCCAAACACGACAGCTAACCAATTCATGGCAAATAAGAACAGGCTAAGCACAGCTATGATGCCGACCCACTCCAATAATCCAGCATTTGGTCGAAACCCGATTAAAAAGGCAACAAAGAATACTAGTGTAGTACTGATTATATTACGAACAAAGCTACCAATTACATGCCCGACCAATAATGAAGACGGTTGGATAGGCATACTACGAAAACGTTCAAATAAACCATCAACCATATCTTGCGTAATACTGATTGAAGTCATAGTGCTCCCATAACCGACACATGTAATAATAACACCAGGAATAACGTAATTAACATAGTCGGTCCCAGTTTGGATGGCACCACCGAATACGTATACAAACATTAGCATCAATGTAATTGGTAATCCGATGCTTAAAAATAATGACTCTGGATTTCTAAAGATATGCTTAAAGCTACGCTTAGACATGGTCCATCCATCCAAAATAGTCCAATACCACCTTGATTCTGACATCATAATTCTCCTTTCTGACTATTAGCAGTTATTTTCATGAAAACGTCATCTAATGTAGGCTTACGAAAGGTAATATCCTTAGGATTGATGGAATGATCATGTAATTCGTTTAATAATTGCCTTAATGATTCAGTGTTGCCATTAGAAGGAACTTCAATTTGTAAATTACTAGAATCTGTTAATCCATTTAATAGATTTTGGGCAAGATTAAACTCCTTTAGGTCATGGAAGGTTAGTTCAAGCATTTCTTCACCGACTAAACGCTTCAGTTGTTCTGCTGTTCCCTCTTCCACAATTTTCCCCTGATGGATAACAGCAATCTTATCCGCTAATATATCGGCTTCTTCTAGATATTGTGTTGTTAAAAAAATTGTTACACCACTATTTTTGAGATTTTGAAGAAATTTCCACATCGTTAAGCGACTTCTTGGATCCAAGCCAGTAGTGGGTTCATCTAGGAAGAGTACTTCTGGAGTAGAAAGGAGACTGATTGCGATATCTAATCTGCGTCGCATACCTCCTGAGTAGGACTTTGCAGGCTTTTTGGCTGCTTTCACCAAATCGAACTGTTCAAGTAAATCAGCTATTCGCTTTGTCAATGTTTTCTGATCTAGATGATTCAGTCTTCCCATCATTTGTAAATTTTCTTCTCCAGTTAATAGTTCATCCACAGCGGCGTATTGTCCTGTTAAACTAATCTTTTTACGAACAGTATGGGCATCACGCTTGGTGTCATGTCCTGAAATAGTTGCGTTACCACGATCTGCTGTTATTAAGGTAGAAAGGATACGCACTGTTGTAGTTTTTCCAGCTCCATTTTCTCCAAGAAGTGCAAAGATCGTACCACGATCCACGTTAAAACTTAAATTGTCTAATACAGTGTGATCACGATAGGATTTTTTAAGGTTTTCTACCGAAATTATGGTTTTTGTCATCATAAACCTCCTTTAAATATTTTGGTTGACTAATTCAGTCAAAAACAACCCAGGCGCACTTTGTTGCGCTTTTGGTTTATGGGTATTATTTTTGGTTGACTTAATCAGTCAATAATACAATATAGTTATTTGCTCCCTTTGTCAATAACAACTTATTTTTTAGAAGAGAGCATCCGGAGTAAAATATTTACCTTTTGGTCAATATTTTGTTTCCACCATTGCAAATCCTCAGACATTATCCCGGATAGGATATTCAAATAGGTTTCTAGCAGTTCCTGCGTATCTCCTTTATAAATCTCTCCTGTTTCTTGTCCTTCTGCAAATAGTGGATATAGGAATTCCAAATACATTTTCCCAGACTGTTCTATCAGTTCACTGATGTGTTGGGGAATATCTTCTGACTTTGTTACATGTTGAATTACTCGAAAAACATCACTATTCCCTTCTGAAAGAGCGAAGGTTGTGAAGTGCTTGATTTTTTCTAGAGGAGACATGGGCATGTTATTTAATTCTTGAAAAGCTGCTTCCATTGTTGCTGTCTCCATCGCCCATTCTAGGCTTTGAAATAAAACTTCTTCTTTGGAGTTAAAATAATGATACACAAGACCATGACTAACCTTTGCTTCTTTTGCGATCATACTTATTTTAGTAAGCTTTATCCCATTATTAGCAAATACCTTCATAGCAGCATTCATAATTTGTATTTTACGTTCTTCGCGAATATCTTTTAACTGATCTTCATTTAAAGGCGCCATTCAACCAATCTCCTTAACCAGAATTTCCAAATCAATCATACCATGAATTTTAAAAAGGTGCCTGTCACCACCCGAATTTTGTCGAATGATGAGGTGCTTGAAAAATAAAATCCTAACAGAACCAGGTCTGCTAGGATAATTTTGTTAAGATGAAGATCCTTCTCGTGAAGGATTATTTTTCTTAGAATTTGACTTTCCAGAAGCAAACCAACCGATGATGGCAATTCCAAGTAATACACCCCAGAAAGCAATGGTCCAGCCAGTGCTATGTGCAAAGTGTTCATCTAATATACCTACGTCTGGATGACTTATTGTGATAACGGCTAGCTTTACACCAACCCATGCTACGATTAGGTAAGCAACCGTTTCAAGAGCTGGTCGCTCATCAAGAAGCTTCACAAACCAAGTTGCTGCAAATTTAATTAAGACTAATCCTGCTATACCTGCTATTACAACTATTATAAATTGTCCTCCGTCCATACCACCAAATGTTGGTAACGGTGTTTCTGGTAGTACGATAGCAAGTGCAACGGCTGCAAGGATTGAATCAATCGCAAAAGCAAGGTCCGCCAGTCCAATTTTGGCTACAGTTGGCCAAAATCCTTTACCAGCAGATTCTTCTTCTACTTCATCTTTATCATCCTTAGACGAACCGAAGTGATCTGTAATAACATGCTTTAATCCTAGATAAATAAGGTATGCTGCACCAATAGCTTGGACTTGCCATACATTTGCTATAAATGAGATTGCGAATAGGGCTGCAAATCTAAAAAGAAATGCTCCAAAAATACCGTAATTGATCGCTCTCTTTTTTTGGTCTTCTGGCAAATGTTTTGCTATTACGGCTAAAACGAGTGCATTGTCAGCAGACAAAAGACCCTCTAATCCTATAAGTACTAATAATGTCCATGCATATTCTAACCAAATTGATTCCACTGATTATTCTCCCTTCTGGTATAAAAAAATAGAGGCATTCACCATCCAATGTGGTAAAGGCCTCTAAAAAATGTCAGACCTTTACCACTCTTGGGCAAAGGTCTTGCTAACAACACCGTAAGTTGCCAGTAAAGCCGAGAGCATACTATATACTCTGAAATGACGACTGAACTGTTAAAGCTACTCCCCTTTAAACTATTAATATTTAATCATTAAATTCCTCTTCTGTCAATTATTAACGATGGGGCGGCGCCTTTACTCGTTTTATTTTCTGACTGATGATGATGTTTTATACATGCACTGTCGGATAACCTATTGGTAGATAAAGCGTTAGTCTTATGTATTTCGTGTTTTTACCATGCTATAATTAAATCATTGTAAATTAAAGGATGATGAACGTGAATGAATATGAAAGCAAAGTATATGATGAAATAGAGGTATGGCGCAAAAGGCTACTTAAGCCATCTAGTATGATTAATCGTCTATCGAAAAAGGCACAAAATAAAATAAACAGTATGATACCAGAGAAAGCACATCAAGTGATTACAGAAGGCATTAAAAATATGGTGAAGGCGACATTAGTCGGTTCAAATATAACTACGAGAAAGCAACAAACGAACAAAAGTTTATTCGAAAGGGATGAGCTTTTAAAAGAGAAGCTCTCTTCGTATCGAAAAACAGCAACGGTAGAAGGAGCTGGAACAGGTGCAGGTGGAATATTCCTCGGTCTAGCCGATTTTCCGTTGTTACTCTCCATAAAAATGAAGTTTTTATTCGATGCAGCTGCAGTGTATGGGTACGACACGAATCGGTATGAAGAACGATTATTTATACTTCACGTATTTCAGCTAGCTTTTTCGAATGAACAGAAGCGGAGAGAAACTTTTTTCATTATTGATAATTGGGAAGAACAGAAATCAAAGCTTGTCGATATGGATTGGCGTGTTTTTCAGCAGGAATATCGTGATTACATTGATCTCGTCAAGATGTTACAGTTAATACCTGGATTTGGGGCCATTGTTGGCGCCTATGCAAATTATAATTTGCTAGATCAACTAGGGGAGACTGCGATGAATGCTTATCGGCTTCGTCTACTGAAAGAGGTTCCTAAGGATTACTAGAAGACCATAATTGGAATGGTGAGATTAGCTAATTAGAAATGAAATTAAAAATATATCGCAATGCTGGATTCAATACTTTTATGTACCACAGGAAGAGATAGTAATTACAAATCCAAAAATGAGACGCCATTGGTGAAGGGCGATTTAATAAACAGCATACCTATCTTGGAAGATTGGTATGCTGTTTTCCCTACTGAATTGCATTAATAAGGATCAGCGTCATGACTTTTTTCCACAGCATCTTTAACTGCTTTATGTGCGTCTTTTGCTCCTAATGGGTGCATTTCTTCGCCTGCTTCCATTTTCATATTACCCATTTCTTGATTTCTCTGTTGCAATCCTTCTCTCAATCGACGACCATACTCTTCATCTGCTTCTTCAGCAAGAGCAATCATTTTGTCTTGTAACCGCTTATCACATATAGCAAGATCATTCACAAGGTTATTAATTAATTCATCCTTTTCCCACTGCTCGAATTGACGGTATGTTTCACCAGCTTGCTTTGTATTACTTTGACGATCGATGGAATCACGTACGAGATTTCCTTCAACATGTGGGGTATGCTCTTTCCCTGTTTGTTCGGCCTCTTTTAGTCCACCTAATATAGATGGTTCATAATTCACATGTGGGTTTTGATCAGGTGCCTTATCATTTTCATATCTTAACTGTCCGCCCTCTTGGTTCGTAGCGACACGTTTCTTCGCGGCGTTTATAGGCAGCTGTAGATAATTTGCACCGACTCGATATCGTTGCGTATCAGAGTAGGAGAATGTTCTACCTTGCAACATTTTATCATCGGAAAAGTCCAAGCCATCGACTAATACACCCGTTCCAAATGAAGCTTGTTCAACTTCATTATGATAGTTTTCAGGGTTTTTATTTAATACCATTTTTCCTACAGGTAGCCATGGGAATTGATCCTCGGGCCATAATTTTGTATCGTCTAACGGATCAAAATCTAATTCAGGGTGTGGTCCGTCTTCCATAATTTGAACTAATAGCTCCCATTCCGGATATTCCCCTCGTTCAATTGCTTCATATAAATCCTGTGTAGCATGGTTAAAGTTTTTCCCTTGGATTTCTTCTGCTTCTTTTACAGTAAGGTTTTTAATTCCTTGTTTCGGTTCCCAGTGATACTTAACAAGTACGGCCTTACCTTCACTATTAACCCATTTGTACGTGTTCACACCAGACCCTTGCATCATACGGTAATTGGCAGGAATTCCCCATGGTGAATAAACAAATGTGACCATATGGAATGATTCTGGAGAATTTGCACAGAAATCAAAGAATCGCTCCGGGTTTTGTACATTGGTCACGGGATCTGGTCGAAATGCGTGAATCATATCAGGGAACTTCATGGCATCGCGGATAAAAAAGATTTTTAGATTATTTCCTACTAAATCCCAATTGCCATCTTCCGTATAAAATTTAATCGCAAATCCTCGTGGATCACGAACCGTTTCTGGAGAGTGATTACCGTGGACAACGGTGGAAAAACGAACAAAAACAGGAGTTTGTTTCCCTTTTTCTTGAAACACTTTTGCTCTTGTATACTTCGAAACTGGATCTTCGCCTACTGTTCCGTATGTCTCAAAATAACCATGTGCCCCAGCTCCGCGCGCATGAACGATTCGCTCGGGTACCTTTTCCCGGTCAAAGTGACTGATTTTTTCAATGAAATCGTAGTTTTCAAGTGTAGCGGGTCCACGGTTACTGACAGTTCGGATATTTTGATTGTTCGTTACAGGATGACCTTGTCTAGTTGTGAGGGTATCGTCATTTTCTATGTTTGTTTCGTTTTTATTCGATTCTTCCTTCATGATATACCATCCTTTTCTATCAACATTTTTCAAGTGTAAATTCAAACATAACTACCTATAAGTTACCCATAAATTTAAAAAATACCCTGTAATTAAGAAGGAATTTCACGGTAATTATCGAATTGTTAAATAGAATTACTAAAGAGGAGGATTTTATTTGAGGATTTTAGACACGTTTCCATCTTTTCCACAGAAACCGAATGTACAACGGTTACGAGAATATTATGCAAGCTATCCAGATGTGTTTGAGGTTTATTTTTCTTACCATTGTAAAAATACAGATGAAAGACTTACAAAAGCGCTAGAACGATATCGAGATGATTGGGATTCTATTCAAAAAGTTCATCGTCAAATAGCAGGTTTAGTAGAAGATGTCGTAGGTACATACAAAGCTAAGTATCACCTGACGTTTCCGATTGATGTGAATTTGATTGTAGGTGCATATGGTTCAAATGCGTATACGCACCGTGAAATTATACCGGATATTACCTTTGCAATGGAGCGATTAACTGCTGAATCGGGTCCGTTAAAAGTAATTATTGCTCATGAGTTTGGCCATGCTACCCATAATATAATATCAGACCAACATCGATTGAATTGGAAAAAAATGCGATGGGAGAATCCATATATATGGCTATTGCGGGAGGGTGCTGCAACACATTTTTCTAGGGAAATAGTTCCTGAATTAAAGCCATCTGTTTATTTTTCTTATCATCTAGAAGGTGATGAATGGTTTGAATTCGCAGAGAAACATAAAAGGAGTGTAATCCGGGAGTTTGCAATGGATATCCGCAATATGAAAGAATCGGGAGCATTTTTTAAGGAATGGTTTTCCATTAACGGAGGATCCAAGTTTGGTTATACACGACTAGCTTATTATATAGCCGATTGCATGTTTCAGGATTTTGTAAAACAAAGAGGAGAAATCGAAACATTACTTTTATGGAAAAATGAGGCTTACTTTGAAATGGTAGAGGATTGGTTAAGCCAGCAAATGTAGAAAGTGTGGCTAATTAGATACAAGATGGCTCGTCTGATCGGACTTGAGACGTAGGAACCCTACATTGGAAGTAGGGTTTTTTTGTGCTTAAAGTTCAGTCGATAAGCCGAAGACGGAAAGCCTCTATGACTGTAAGATAAGTATTGTAAGTTACAGGTTGAAGGAGGAATAATGATGGGTTTTGAAATAGAGGTTTACAAAAGTATTGTGCATACACGAATGGAAGAGATGAAAAAGGTGTCTAATGAAAATAAACGATTAGCAGAAATGAAACAGTCTAACCAGAAAAAAATGGCAACGAAAAGCACAAAGAGATCTTCATTCTTTCGCTCGCGTAAGGCTGGGTAGTCGCTGCTTTTAGTAGTAGTGAAGAAAAAGTCGTGAACAAAACCTTTTTCACGGAATAAGATGGAGATGTTGAGTATAAAAATGAGGAGGAAACAAACATGTATTATGAAATTGAAATTCGAAAAAGTCTTGTTGAAGCAAAGATGAATCGATTAAAAGAAATCACATATGAAAATGAAACTTTTTTAACAACAAAACGTAATACGAAAAAGAAGAGCAATCGTAAGAAAAAATCTCAATCTGTAACTTTCTTTCGTTTACGTAAAGCAGGTTAACGATAGAGAGCCTTAGAAAAATGTAGGGCTCTTTACATAATAATTTTCCCCTTAAATTAGGAGGAGCCAATATGGAAAAAATAATAGAACTAAGTATTAATCATTTAGATAACGTAACAGATATGGCGATGGCTCTATGGCCAGGACATGACTTTACTGAATTGAAAGAAGAGTTTAGCGATCACATCAATTCAGATAAAAGTCATGTCCTTCTTTGGCTACAAGAGGAAGAGCCTATCGCTTTTATATATTTGTCTATTCGGACAGATTATGTGGAAGGGGCAATAAGTTCGCCAACAGGATATGTTGAGGGAATTTATGTAAAGCCAAACTATAGGAGAAAGGGAATATCAAATAAATTATTCAACGAAGGAAAAAAGTGGATGTTGGAAAAAGGCTGTAAGCAAGTTGGCTCAGATATCGAATATGATAATACTGTCAGCTATGATTTCCATACGGGTATCGGTTTTAAAGAATCAGGGAGATTAATTACATTTATTCAAGATCTTGACTAGGGGTTATCAATTCCATTACATGATATGGTATGATAAGAACTAGTCAGGAGGTAGTCAAACATTATGGATTGGGAATTTTTAATTTCATATGACCATTTAGCTGATTTGGGAATTGCAGTAGGTATTTTCCTTCTCTTTTTGGTGTTTAGAAAGATATTTACGAAGTATGTATTTGCCATCCTACTTCGATTTTTTGATAAAACGAAAATTACTTTTTTGACGAATGTGTTAAAAGCATTTGAAAAACCGATGCAATGGGTTTTTATTGTTTTAGGAATTAATTTTGCAGTTAAATATTATCCTTATTTAGATTACACAAATGAAAAAGCCTTTAAGGTTATTATGGTTGTATTAGTAACGTGGGGGTTATTTCGACTGGCTTCGTCTTCCTCTACAAGCATCTTTAGACAAATAAATGAAAAAACCAACATTGAAATTGATGAAATACTTATTCCGTTTCTATCGAAGGCAGTTCAATTTATTATATTAGCTATTAGCTTAAGTGTGATTTTACAAGTATTTGATTATCAAATTGACGGTCTGATTGCTGGTTTAGGGATAGGTGGACTTGCTTTTTCCCTTGCTGCCAAAGATGCTCTTGCCAATTTATTTGGGGGAATTGTCATTATTACCGAAAAACCATTTACTATAGGAGATTGGATCATGACTCCAAGTGTGGAAGGTACCATTGAAGATATCACTTTCCGTAGTACAAGAGTACGGACATTTGCTGATGCGTTAGTGACGGTGCCGAATTCAACCTTAGCTAATGAATCCATTACAAACTGGAGCCAAATGGGTAAAAGGCAAATTTCATTTAATATTACACTGACATATGATACACCAACAACAAAAGTCAAACATGTCACCACTCAAATTAAGGAGCTTCTAGAACAGCATCCAGGAATACATCAAGAAACAATTTTCGTTAATTTGAATCAGTATAAAGAGAATGGTTTAGAGATATTTCTCTACTTCTTCACCAATACAACCGATTGGGGAGAGTACTTGGCAAATAGAGAAGATATAAATTTAAAAATCTTAGATATTATTGACAGAGAAGGTGTCCAGATCGCTGTGCCTAGCAGAAGGCTTTATGTAGATTCAGATGCGGATATTCAAGGTGGGGCAAGGATGAATCAAGACTCATAATATTATCGGTAAGGAAGCATATGCTAAAAAGCAAAGCTTCCTATTTTTTTTACAAATTTAGTACTAGGTATTAATAGGTTGTGATAAAATAGAATTAACTATAAACATATTTGATTGATAATGGAGTCAAAGGAGATACCTCATGTACAATTTTGCTGCTAATGTATTGAAAATTATTTTAAGTTTATTTGGAAGGATTACCGTGTACCAAAAAGAAAATTTACCGAAGTCAGGCGGTTATGTAATTGCATGCACACATACTGGCTGGGTAGATATATTATGGCTTGGTATAGCAACCCTTCCAACTAAAATTCATTATATGGCTAAGAAGGAGCTTTTTGAAACAGGTTTCTTAAAGTGGCTGATGAATAGTCTTCATGCTTTTCCGGTTGACAGAGAAAACCCAGGACCTAGTACGATTAAAATACCTCGACGATTGTTAGCTGAAGGAAAGGTTGTTGGGATTTTTCCAAGTGGAACAAGAGCAAGTGAAGAGGTGCCATTAAAAAAAGGTGCAGTGACTATTGCTGCTCACTCTAAAGCACCGATTATTCCAGCGGCTTATGTGGGTCCGAATAATTTTAGTGATTTGTTTAAACGGATTAAACCAAAACTTATTTATGGCGAACCCATCTTCCTACGAGAAAATGAGTCAAAAAAAGAAGGTATGGAAACAATGATGAAACAAATTAATGAGGAGTTCGCAAGTTTACAAGAAAGATTGAAATCCATGTAATGAATAGATGGGGACTAAGGTGTTTAGTCAAAGAAAAATCTGAACTATGATTCGAAATTCTATTAGAATTCGAGTTAGTTTGGATTTTTCTTTTGGTGTTTTCGTACTTTGTTGCTAATCATACATAAACTGCGCCAAAAAGATGAGGCGCTAAAGTATAAAATGCCAAACGGTCGATCATAGCAGTGGTGAAGAGAAAATAACCAATGGTCACATAGCAGTTATTTCGCATTTTACATCAACTAAGAATTAAGACATTACCGTTGAATAAGTAACATTTTAATCTTCCTATCGTGTAATCGTTTGGCTTTAGAAAGAAAAGTTTTTTATAGGTGTTTAAGGTTCAGGTACAAGTTGAACGGTGACTTTCTCAGAAGAAGCTTCTTCATATGCATTAATCAAACCGAGCTCCTTAATGGAAGCTTTGCTTACTTTTTTTTGATTAAAAGCAACGGTAAACGCCTGATCAAACGGAAACTCGTGTACGGAAACCGTTTGATTATCGATCCATTCTACCCCCAATGTAGATTGATTGACTCCTTCTATACTGGAAGCTAATGGAATTCCGTGTTTGAAAAAATGGTGTTCCTTTTCTTTTGCGACACCTGGCTCGTTTAAGCATAGGAATAGGGAAAGATTATCTCCGAGCTGAAGAAGTCCATAATGAAAGCGGAACAAAAGCTTATCTATGTTGCCAAGGCTCTTTAATATCCGTTTTTGACGCTTTTTCTCTTCCGTTACAAATGATTGTGCCTCAACGGATGTATGATTTAGAAGGAATCTAGTATAATGCTCACTACAAAGCAGGGCTGCATACATGTCCTTTTTTTCAACCTCATTTATTCCGTGTGCATAAAGAATAATCTTTGGATAGGTAGGAAAATCAGAAAATGTATATGGTGCCTGTGTCTGATCATTCCAAAAGGGTTGCTTATCAAATTCCTTCCATCCATAATCGTGCATATAAATGGCTGTTTCTACGGATTTTCTATTGGCTTTCCCATGAAATAATGAATCTTTCCAGTGGGACATGATGTCCCCAGATGTGAGAGCGTGGTTATGCTGCTCAATCATAATAAATTCATTTTCTCGTTCTCTAACAATCATCCTAACACTCCTTATGTAAGTGAAAACATCACAATCTGCTAAGCACCTAAGTGCAGATCGTGATGTTAGGCTTAAAGGTATCCAGATTGTAACGTATAGTAAGACCTACTGAATGAAATTTCACTTTATATTAGTTTATCAAACTGAACACGTTTATTTAAAGCATACGCGATTGGGATTCCAATAGCTAATACCGTAAATTCGCCAGCGGCTGTAGTTAGCCACGTAAGTAAAAATGGAAAATTAAGTACCAAATTTAGTTCAAATGCAATAATGAACATATTAAATGTAAAGACGATTGTATTAGCAATTAGTAGCACTATGATATTCTTTACAAATTTGGATAGAAAAATAATAATTGCTAATGAAATAGCAGAATGTGCAACACCAAAGACGAGATCATACCAACCTAATGGTGAAAATAAATTATAGATAAACACACCTACAACGATCCCGAAGAAGTACTTTTTGTTAAAAACAATAAGGTGGTTAAATACTTCAGAAATGCGGAATTGGATATTTGTAAAACCAAAAGGAACAATAAGTGCAGACACAGCGATATATAACGCTGCAATTAATGCGTTAACAACCAACGTTTTATTTTTCATAGAAATCTCTCCTTAGTTTTTTTACGTGGGATGGTTTCGAACCACGTGCTACATATAAAAGCCATTTAAGTATATCTTTAAATGACTTTATACAAAAGCAAAACACATTAGAAAGTGTTCGACTTAAATATATGTGATCCCACCATTACTATGTCACTTTGTATTAGATTTTCTATTATTTACAAGCCTAGATATAGCTTTCCAAAATGAAACAATATTACTCCAAACACATTAGCATCACTTATTGACACGTGAAGTTAGTAAGTCTTATAATAATTACTATAAGTAAGTTAATTTAAAAAAGTAACTTTAGATAAAGGAGGCTATTTCATGGAAAAGAAATTTTTTCAAAAACCAACAACCTATGTTGGGGAGGTCAATATAAATGTGACTGATTTGGAAAGGTCACTTCATTTTTATAAAAATATATTGGGGTTTCGCGTATTGAAGCAATCGAGCCTTAGCGTAGTATTAACTGCAGATGGGAAAACACCAATCCTATCATTGGAGCAACCGCCAGAAGTTATATCAAGAGAAGCAAAAACAACTGGTTTATACCACTTTGCTATTTTATTACCAACGCGAGCAGACCTTTCATCTTTTTTAAAACATAGTATTCGATCCGGTGTGCCATTAGGTGCTTCGGACCACTATGTAAGTGAGGCTTTATATTTTAATGATCCTGATGGGAATGGCATTGAAGTATACCGTGATCGACCATCATCAGAATGGAATTGGACAGAAGGGCAGGTAGCTATGGCGACAGAGCCACTGGATGGAGATAATCTTCTTGCAGAAGGTGACAAAGAATGGAATGGAATGCCAGAGGATACTATATTAGGTCATATCCATTTGCATGTTGCAAATTTAGAGGAAACGGAAAAATTTTATGTCAATGGTTTAGGGTTTAAAATTGTAACGAAATATCCAGGTGCATTATTTGCTTCAACTGGAGACTATCATCATCACATCGGTTTAAATGTATGGAATGGAGTAGGAGCTAAACCACCAGTGAAAAATAGTGTTGGCCTTAATTGGTTTGAGCTTGTTTTTCCAAGTGAAGAGGCTGTGAAACAAACAGTCAGTAAATTAAACAGTATGGGTGTAACTGTTAAGCATGATAATGAAGTCGTGGATCCGGCAGGGAATGTCATTAGATTAGTTTGTTAAATTTCGTAGATTGTCAACTTGGGATTCTTGGTAATCTTTTTTATTATTCAAGTTTGCTTTATCACGTATTCTAATGGTATGAATGGTCATTTCGTAATACACTATAAATAGTAACTTACATGAGAAAAGGAAGGAATCTATGGCTTATCTACTATTGGTTGTTGGTTTTGCCTTGTTAATAAAAGGTGCGGATTATTTTGTAGATGGATCCTCCAACATTGCTCGGTTACTCCGTGTGCCATCTATACTTATTGGTTTAACCATTGTCTCCTTTGGAACAAGTTCGCCTGAAGCAACTGTCAGTATAATTGCAGCTATGGAAGGAACGGCAGAAGTCTCATTAGGGAACGTAGTTGGGAGTAATATTTTCAATCTGACCTTAGTTGTTGGGGTTGCTGCCATGCTATATCCATTGAAAGTGGAAAGCGAGACCATTCGGAAGGAAATCCCTTTTACACTATTAGCGAGTGTTGCATTACTAATTTTAATTAGTGATATTGTTTTGCAAGGACATGGGTCAAATCTCATTACACGTAGTGATGGTTTTCTTTTATTGTTGTTTTTAATAATTTTTATGTATTATGTTTTTGAAGTTGCAATGAAAAGTAGAAAAAATAAAGTAGATGGACCTATTTCAAGTGAAACAAAATGGGGAAGAAATGTATTTTTTACACTGCTCGGACTTACTGGAATTATCATAGGTGGAGACCTAGTGGTAGACAACGGAACGGAAATTGCTTACTCGTGGGGAATGAGTGAAACGCTAGTCGGATTAACTATAATAGCTGTTGGTACCTCGCTTCCTGAACTAGTCACTTCAATAGTTGCTGCTTTGAAAAAAGAAAGTGAGATTGCGCTTGGAAATATTGTAGGTAGTAATATATTTAATATTTTATTCGTATTAGGCATAACATCCGTTATTACTCCATTACCTGTGAATGGTAAAGTTTTTTTCGATATCAAAGCGATGATCGTCTTAACCGTATTATTATTAGTATTCTCCAGGACGAAATATAAGATTGGTAAGTCAGAGGGATTCATTCTTGTACTTGCGTATGCCGCTTATCTTCTTTATATCATTATAAGAAATTAATTAAAGAAACCCGTTCTGCTAGTGAGAACGGGTTTTGTTTATGAAAAATTTTGATACCATTTTTCAGCTGTTTCCACTTCACTATAGGTTAGCTGATGCCCCATATTCTCCCAATGCAGTACAACACTTGCTCCTGCCTTTTCTAGTAATGATTTGAGGTCTTCTGATTCCTGGGCTGGACAGATCGGATCATTTGAACCAGCTGCAATAAATACATTTTTTCCAGTAAGATTCGGTAATTCGATCCCTCTTCTTGGTACCATTGGGTGATGTAGAATAGCTGCTTTTAGCGCATCTTGATAGTGGAACATCAAGCTCGCAGCAATATTTGCTCCGTTGGAATACCCGATTGCAATAATATTGTTACGATCAAATTCATATTTTTCAGCAGCCTCATTAAGAAATTCATTTAGCTCTTTCGTTCGGAAGGTTAAGTCCTCTTCATCAAAAACACCTTCTGCTAATCGTTTGAAAAAGCGTGGCATCCCATTTTCAAGAATATTACCTCGAACACTAAGGACATTTGCTTCAGGATCAATTTTTTCGGCTAGAGGCAGCAAATCCCGTTCTGTACCACCTGTTCCATGTAGCAAAAGTAATGTTGGTTTTGATTGGTCGTTACCTTTTTGAAAAATATGATTCATATTCATTTCCTCCTTATTTTCCCGCTCGTTTTAAAATATCTATTAATTGTTCCTTTTCATTGTTGCTAACATCTGCAAATATTTGATCGATTACTTTTTTATGCTTCGGGAAAATTTCGTCCATTAACACTTTTCCTTTATTGGTGATTTGGATATAAACAACACGGCGATCTTCTGTGCAATTAATCCGTTCCAGAAACCCCTTTGATTCTAATTTATCGATGACATAAGTGATGGAGCCGGTATTAATCAGGACGGCTTCAGAGATTTCTCGAATTGTTTGTCTTCCTTTATGGTAAAGAGCCTCTATAACAGCAAAGTCTGACGTCTTCATGCCATGGTCGCTAATATCTTTTTGCACCTGTTCTTGAATTGACTTTGATGCTTTCATTAAAACAACAAAGGCTTTTAAGGATAGATTCTCGCTCATATTATTGCACCTCAGTAATATCGAAATATATTTTGAATTAAAGTATCTTTAATTAAGTATAATTTTATCGTTGGTGGTGGGGGATGTCAAATGGGAGAGAATTTTGGTGATGGTTAAGGATAATTTGTAATGTACTAGATTTGTTGTTTTGAGCGAATTTTTGTCGAATAGGAGCGGATTTCTTAGTTTATGAGCGAATCCGAAAATTTATGAGCGAATTTCAGAATTTATGAGCGTTTTCATGTCGAATAGGAGCGAATTATCCAATTTAGCATATTAGCTGCTCGTTGACTCGGAGCAGCTAATAAACAAGAAAGTTCTTTGATAATCAACCTTGACCCTTTAGGACATACATTCCTTCGAGTGTAGCTATTTATTCTTATCCTGTAGCTTCAAAAACTGCATCCGCTCATTAAACAGGGTCGGATAAGATAAAAATCCAAGTGCGATACTAGTGACAACCGCTGTAGTTAATAGTAAAAACAAAATGAGTAATTGAAACTGAACAGCCTGAACAGGATCCGCTCCTGCAATGATTTGTCCACTCATCATACCAGGTAGTTGCACTAGTCCAATCGTTTTTTGACTCTCAATCGTAGGGATTGTACTAGCTTTGATCGATGTAATTAGTTGTGTATGGATTGCTTGTTTTGGCGTCCCTCCGAGTGATAAGATGAGCTCTGTTTCATCCTGATGTGTTTCCACTTCTGAAGTAAAACGGTTTAAAAAGAGGATACCAAGCACCATAGAATTACCGATCACCATCCCGCTAATAGGAATAATATACTGTGCGGTTGGTGGAGTGATGTTTAGTCCCAATAAAATACCCTGGGTTAGAACTTCTATAAAAATAAACGTAACAATTAATTTCCATGTAATCCCTCTAATGGACGCACCCTTTCTTCGGGCATTTTGTGTTGCAGCACCAATCATTAGCAGGATCATTAGAAAAATAAAAATAAAGTGCTCGGTGTCGAATACATATTGTAGAACGAAACCTACTAAGAGAAGTTGAATAATAGATCTCACGGTTGCAATAATTGTATCCTTTTCTAATCCTAAATTTAGTGTTTTCGATAAGATTAATGGGATTAAAACGAAAATAAGGGTAATGGACAACGTTACATAGCTCATCCCAATTCCCCCTTTACAAATTGTTGGACGCGTTCATCTTTTGGTGCATGCAAAAGGGAGCTTTCCCCTGTCTCTATAACCTCTCCATTCATCATAACCCAAGTATAGTGACCTATTTTTAGTGCTTGTTCTAAATTATGCGTAATCCAAACCATCGTGGTTCCGTATTTTTCGTTAATTTTTTCTATTAACTCTTCGATATCATGTTGGGACACTCTGTCTAGTGAAGAAGTGATTTCATCAAGCAATAGTATTTTTGGCTGGTTAACGAGGGTCCGGGCAATCGATAGCTTTTGACGTTGACCACCTGATAAGTCCTTTGCGTTGCGTTGTAAAAAACTCCCATCTAGTCCGACATCATATAGTAATTCTTCAGCAAATCCACGTTCAATATGTTTCCCTTGTAAAGTTAATGGAAGTTCCAGATTTTCAAGAACACTTCCTTTGATCATGGTTGCGCTCTGTAGGGCAATTCCTACAGTTCGTCGTAATTCAACAGGGTCATAGTCATTGATTGAGTGATTTCTGATCAAAATTTCTCCTGATTGTGGAGATCGTAATCCATTACATAGTTTAAATAAGGTGGATTTTCCGGCACCTGAAGGACCGACAAGGGTTGTAATTTTGCCTTTAGGGAATGTGCCGGTGATGCTTTTAAGAATATGTAAATCATCAGCCGAATAATTCACATCCCTAAATTCAACTTCAGGTTTGGTTGTCGTATTCATGAATGTCACATCCTTACTTTCTTCCTATCATTACTATTCCATTTATGTGGGTTTAAATTCTTCATCATTCTAACACAACTATTTTGGAAATTTACTATCCTCCATATTGTGAAAATAGTTTTAATTTTTAAACTTGTGATATACAATATTATGCATAGTGGAGGTGACTACATGTTAAGGTTAATACAATTTGAAATTATAAAGGTATTTAAATCTATTTTTTTTCAAATCATAATGATTGGGTTATTATTTTTTATTCTATCTTATTACACATATGTGTACATCAATACAGTACGAGCAGATGACATAATTATAAATCTTGAGAATCAGATATTTACGCAGGAACAGCAAATTCAGGAGTTGTATGACGTACTTGAATCTAACGAGGATGGAAGTGACCGTGAGACGGAACAATCTATTGAAACTTGGGAAAGGTTTCAAGAAAGAGATAGCAAATTGTTGCAAGCATACGAAGAAGAAGACTGGACGACAATTATGGAAATGGAAATTGAACAATACGAGCCTGTAGTAGACATGCTAAGAAATGACCCATACCAAAATGTATACACTTGGCCGACTTTTTTTAGTAAGGAAACTCTTCTAGCGCAATACAAGTGGATCCGGGATAAGGAAATTACGCCAGTACTACGTATTGAAGAATTTGCTTGGAAAACGGTTTATGATGAAGTGTTTGATGATCCAATTGCAGAGGAGATGGTAATAGAAAATAGCAATAAGTATTCTTCCGCAGGAGTTCATTTTCTTAATCACGTGTTTCAGATGCTTTTTAGTTTAATCGGGGCTATATTATTTCTTTTCTTGTTTGCAGATGTTGTTACAAAAGAAGGGCTAGGGAGAAATGGGTCGATTCACCTCTTAAAAACACAGCCTATTCATCGACAAAAGATTTTAGTTAGCAAATTTATGACGGTTATTATTGTATCTTTCATGACATTATTAATTACTGCAATTCTATCTATCGTTCTTGGCGTAATTTTTGACAGTTTTGGGGATTGGGATTACCCTGTTCTAATTTATGGAGAAGAACGTACCTTTACCTACATGAATATAGGTACTTACTTACTTCAATCATTTGGGTTGTTCTTTATGATTCTATTATTCTGTTATTCTATTTTATTTCTGTTTTCGGTTATTACCAAGAAGACGTTGATTGCGCTTGGGTTAACACTTGCTACGATATTTATTGGAATCGCCTGGAGTCAGGAATCTGTTCTGTCTAGTTTTGCACCGTACATCCCATTTCATTATTTTTCTGTAGGTGAGGTAATCACGAATGAGTTGGCGGTTACCTTGGAGAACTTTGCGTTTTCATTTACTAATGGGGTGATTTTGTTAGGGGTAGCTAGCTTAGGTGTTTTAGTTGTGACGTATGTTATTTCCTTTGTGCAGTCTAAATATAGCAACTGATATATAGAAAATTTTAATTAGAGGAGGAGTGGGGACATGATCGTTGAGGTGAAAGGTCTAAAAAAGAGATATAAAAAACAAGAAGTTCTAAAAGGTATTGATATTCAAGTAGAAACCCCTCAAATCATTGCATTGGTGGGACCCAATGGATCTGGGAAGACAACGTTACTTAATTGTATAACAAACTTGCTTCCCTTTCAGGAAGGAAAAGTGAGTTTGTTGGGGAAAAAACATACCGATACATCACTTTTTTACGAATTGTCTTATTTGCAGGATAACCGGTTATTATATGAGAGTTTGACAGGGTATGATCATTTGAAGTTCATCTGTAACGTACAAAAAATACCCACTTTAAAGATTAAAGAAGTTACAAAGCGGGTTGGGATGGAGAGCTATGTAAAGAAAAGGGTTCGAAATTATTCGCTTGGTATGAAGCAGCATTTATTACTAGCAATGGTGATTATGAATGAGCCGAAGCTTTTATTAATGGATGAGCCGTTAAATGGATTGGATCCAACTAGTGCGATTAATATGCGAAAGATTTTACTTGAATTATATAAAGAGGGGACAACTATTATTATTTCTTCTCATAATCTGGATGAAATTGATCGACTGACCAATACGATTTATTTCATGAAGGACGGTTCGTTACTGAAAGAATCACTTCAGGATTTTGCGACCAAACGATACCATATTCAAGTGAGTGAATTGGAGAAGGCTATCGGAATGTTGAAGGAACAAAATATTCCTTTTATAGAAACCCAGGAAGGACTACTTGGGTTTGAAGAAACAGAGGTTGACCTTCAGACATTTATCAATCTAATGAATGAAAATGATATCATGATTAAAGCAATTGAAGACCAAAAAATAGGGGCTGAAAAGCGCTATCGGGAGTTATTTGAAGAGGAGTTATCCTCATGAAGTTATTACATTTTGAATTGAAAAAGATGCTTTTTAGTAAAAAATTTTTGTATTTGATGCTCATCCTTATTGCGGTAGTTGTTCTGTTGTTCTTACGTAACGTGATTTTTGATACCTATGTAGAAAAAGAAGAACGTCAGCGCATCGAAGAACTTGAACAGGTAAGTCAATCGAATTTTAGGATGCATCAACAGACTTTGGCACAAGCCCCCGAGGATGAGGAAGCGCAGAAGTTACAGCAAATCAATGGTCCATTGCTCGATAGATTATATGAATTACGGACGCTTATAACGACAGAGGATTGGCAATATAAGTTAACGGTGGAGAATGAAGCCTTGGCATATATTAAAGAGTATAAAGAAGAAGGTGGGGATTTTCCGTTATCCTATAAGGAAATCGATCATCGTTTTGCTTTAAACGAGAAGTTATTGGAAGAGGACATCCGGCCAGAACATGATACATATAGCAAAACCTTGCCTAACTTTATGAGGATGATTGTTAATTTGCTAGTCAACTTCGGAGCGATTATCATCATACTTCTTCTAGTTGGGGATATTATGTCATCAGAATTTGAGAATCGTTCAATACAGCTACTCTTTATGCAACCTTTGAAAAGAACGCATATTATTACGAGTAAATTTTGGACTTCTATCGTCTCCTATATTGTAACAATTGGGATCATTTTAGGAGCGGTGGTGATTGCCGGCTTGCTTTTTGGTGAAAAAGGGACGTTTGATTATCCGGTGGTCATGGAGAAAAACAACGTCATTACTTTCTTGACAGTTTCGGAATATATCACTAAAGCACTTATCTTAGTTTCGGTAACCATTTTCATGGTTATTTCTTTAACTTTATTTTATAGTCTTTTATTCAAGCATACACTATCAACCTTATTTGTATTACTAGGGACGTTTCTTATCGGTTATGGATTAACAACCTTCATTTCTTGGCCGACTTTTGCGTGGTTCAATCCATTTCAATATTTGTGGCCGGAAGAGATGATATTGTATCAGAATGATCGTGCCTGGTATCAGGGAGTACTTATGACTCTTTTGATGACTATAACTTTTTACTTTATTGCTAGGCAGAAAATAAAGTGAATCTTCTATCAGTGTGGGGCTCTTTCTTCCCTCACTGATTGTTAGCGAGGCAAGTTTATGAATTTTTGCCACAGAACGAATCGGACATTTACGGACAGTTAGTTGATCACCATCTAAATCTCTTCGTTTATTTGAACTTCCTCAGGTGGGGTCTTACTGTCCGTTACATTTCGGGATGAAATCTAGTAGAAATGATTGAATTAAAAACGTTACTTCTATATATGATTGGGTAGTGATGTTTTCTATATAGAAATTATTGTACTAAAATCTCAAATGCATAGGTAGCTTCTCCCCGTAAAGAATTGTCCCACCGAACAAAAGCGGTATAGTAATATCTTCCTTTTTCAAATGGAGCTGTCATTTTCAAATCATTTACGTTAACTTCCGTTTGCTCCTGTGATTTCTGTTGAATTAATTCTATTTGTGTTGGCTTTAAAATATCATCGTTTTGTGGAAGTTTGGTTGCTGAAATGCTAAAGGATATTTCTTCCCCTGGCTGTACCTTCATCGGAGACAGTTGATGATCAAGCAGTACTTCATCTGGTGGATTAGGTTCTAGGGAACAGGTTTTTTCATCGTCTTCCCAGCAGTATTTGTCAAGAATTCCAGATGCACCTCCTTCTGTGTGTGCCTGGAAATCAGGTGGTTTAAGGTTATCATTGCTGTTCTTTGGTGGTTCAGAAGGGGATTCCTCTTTTGTTGTATCCTCACTAAAACAACCAACTAATATGAATGCGAGTAGAACTGATAGAATTATTCCTCTTTTTTTCATGATCAGACCCCTTTATTTTTTCACTTTTTTAACTATTTTAACATTAAATGAAATGTGTTTCAATTGGTGTTAGAATGAGGGATTAACAGAGATATTCTTACATCAACTGGGATTAAACCAGATGTATATATATCATGGACTCCTGAACATATTGATAAAGATGTAGAAATGGAAGAGGCATTACGTATGTTACGGAATAATGCAACAGTATAAAATATAAGCACCTAAATCTTGTAATAAAATTTAGGTGCTATTTACCTAATCCAATTGACTTCCGAGAAATTTCGCTAACTCCAACATGCCGTATTTACCTGCTATTTCCTCCGCGTCCGAGTTGTAATTAGTATTTGTATTCACATCATAGGTAAAGATCTTTCCATCGGCATTACGTATGAATTCAATTCCAGCAACATCAATGCTATTTTCCTGTAAAAATTTCTCGTACTTATAAATTATCGGATCATCAAAATCTTTTATTATTTCAAACTTAGGTTTTTCTTCTGCTTCTTCTCCAACAGGGCAGAACAGATCGTCTATAGTGCATGCATCTGCTGGACAAAGCTCAAACCCTTCTGAAGTGTCTACGCGCACAGCGTATACAAATTTACCTCCGACAAATTCACAGCGTGTAATATAAGGCTTAGGCGCTTGTATATATTCTTGAATTAAGGTAATGCCATCTACTGAAGGTTCGAATGATGGACCATTTACATATTCCTCTAGTGCATTAATGGAATGAAAGAGTTGAACACCAAGCCCTTTTCCAGCACGGTTATGCTTGGTAATAAAGGAAGGCAGGTTTAATTCCTTAGCAGCTTCTACAATCTGATCCTTGCCAACAGCTGCAATTGTTTTCGGTGTGTGTATTTGAGATGCATCTAGTGCCATATATTGATTAACCTTACTAACCTCTAGTCTTAACGCGCGGCTACCATTAAAGACTTTTCTTCCGTGGCGCTCCAACCATGCAAGGAAGGCTTCGGTTAATTCTGGTGCAAAGCGATGATTCCTTGTATGGGAAGATGCACTTATGCGATTATAAAAAACTCCTTCAGGTGGGGTGGATGTTAAGTCAACCTTTCCCTTATCTAAAAACCATTCTTCATATGGCAAATCTAATTCCTTTAAACGTTTGATCAAATGGTCGGTCCATTCGCTATTTTCATGAATGATATAGATTTTTTCAGTCATAATTAGATACCTCACATTCTTATTCTATAGTAATCATACCAAAAAACTTGGCTTTGTTATATTCATATGCGTGTAAAGAAAAAACTCCCTATTTGGGAGTTTTAGAGATTATTTAACTATTAAAACAGGACAATTTACTCGTTTTGCTACTTTGTGGCTAACACTTCCTAAGACCATTTCTTGAAATGTATTTAATCCACGGCTACCTATTACGACAGCATCAAAACGGTTTTTATTTGCATAATTAACAATAGTGGGACCTGGGTCTCCGTGAAGGAAAACGACCTCAAAATTCACTTCTGACTGCTTTGCTTTTTGAACAATAAGCTCCAATTTTTCTTTGCGTATAGCTGTGGCATCTTTTCCCCAGCTGTTAAGTACTTCATCTTTGGAGTGCTTTGGATCAACGACGTAAAGAATATCTACTTTGGAATTTTGATTGTAGCTAGCTAGTTCAAGTGCCTTTTCGCAAGCGCGCATGGAATGTTCAGAACCATCTGCTGCAAAGAGAATTTTTTTAAACATTAACTTCCCACCTTTTAGAGGTTGTTCAAAAAGGCCAGTGAAATTGACACTTCGAATTTCTTCGTGGGCTTGCTTTTCCGTTACTCAAAGCTACGCCGCCTCGAATTTCTCGGTCCTTTTCATCCTCCTTTTGAACACGTACTATTAGCTGTTACTTCCATAAAGTAAGTGCTTACATCATATCTATTTTTCAAGTATATCATGAATTATCAAAAAAATAATGAAGGATTTTATCGATATATGTAGAAATAATGGATATATACTGGATAAAAAAAATGTACTTTTGGAAAGAATCAAAACACCTGTCTTTTGGGTTAATGACGGAACAAATGTCATTTGACTTCTTAACTAACCAAATTATTCACGAATAAAAGAACGATTGCCTGTTTCTAATCTTCTCTCAATTCTCTTCTTGGCCACTTCACGTTGCCTATAGTGACATGCGATGCGATAAGATTCTAAATAAATTTATAGGAAGTAGTATAATTTTGATTCATTCATCCGTTTTATATATAGAGGATGGAAAGGAGGAGAAAATGGATTCTATTGAAGTAAGAACACAACTATTTAATGAAAAATCCCGTGAACTACGGGAAGAATTTAGCCAGCTAATCCTCGATTTTCGAGAAGATTTATGGAAGTATTGTCGGTATTTAACTGGATCTCCATGGGATGGAGAAGACCTATTTCAAGAAACATTGCTAAAAGCCTATGGTGGATTTTATCAAGTATGGCACCCGGTTAATCCAAAGTCTTATATGTATCGAGTTGCTACTAATACATGGATCGACCATTGTCGCAAAGAAAAACGAATCGTTGGCACGTTAGAAGAGGGGAATGAACCGGGGGAGGAATTCTCCGATAATCTTGATCTGGAACAAGCATTGGAGCATCTTGTCCACTTATTTACACCAAGACAAGTTGCGGTATTTTTATTGGTGCAGGTATTCAAGTTTAAGGCAGAGGAAGTTGCAAGTATTGTTAAAACTACCCGTGGCGCAATTTATGCAACGGTCAGAAGAATGGAAAATAAGTTAAGAAAACAGGATGAAACACCTAAAAAGACCGATTATAATGCAGCGAGAGGTACAAAAGAAAAAGTCATTCAGACGTATATAAAAGCGATGAATGATGGTGATTTAGATACGTTATTTCAATTAATCAGTGATCACTTGCATAATGAAGCATCTCTGGGTTTTCAGGAGTTTTCCAAAGGAGATGTACGAAAGGGATCTATGCAGCATGGGCTGCCGGGTTATCATGCTGAGGAGCATTGGCTATGGGGGAAACAGGTTATTATTATTGTTGCAGATAGTGAAGAAGGGTCACTTATCCATGATATTCAGTACCAAGAAGTTGAAAATGGAAAGATTGTATTTCACCGAAGCTTTTATTTTAGAAAAGAATTTATTGTAGCAGCAGCTAACGAGTTAGGAATGAAACCACAGCTTAATAAATTTCCTATCGGTTGGGATAAAAAATAGGGAGGAAATGAACATGAAAAGTCCAATTAAGAACAAAATTAATACGGTATTTGTGCCGGTTAGAGATATTGGAAAAGCGAAAAATTGGTATGAAAACATACTAGGCGTTAAAGGAGAAGTTATGCATGGCCATTTATTTGTTGCTGATATGAAAGACACAGGCTTGATCCTAGATGAAATGCCTGCATGGAGAAGTAAAGGGGAAGATATAACTCCATTCCGTGCCCCGGCAGTGCAATTTGGGACAGATGATATTGAAGCGTCCTATCAGTTTATGAAGGAAAATGGGGTTGAGCTAGTAGGAGAAATTCAATATGGTCACTTTTTTGTCTTTAAGGATCTTGATGGTAATATGCTGATGGTGATGCAGGATCAATAGAATTTTGGTATGAAAGAGTGCTAGGTTTGTATTTTCAAAGCTAGCACTTTTAATAGAGTGTTTCATTCGAGGTGTTTAAGTGATTATATGGATTAATGGTACATTTGGTTCGGGGAAAACAACAGCAGCTTATGAATTACAGAGAAGATTACGAGACTCCTTTGTGTATGATCCAGAACGATTTGGATTTGTCTTTATGGAAAATGTACCGAAGGAAATAGCAGAAAGTGATTTTCAAGATTATCCGTTATGGCGAGAAGCGAACTATCAATTATTAAAACAACTAGCTGATCAATACCATGGAACAATTATCGTTCCAATGACACTAACAAACGAAGCATATTTTCAAGAAATTGTTGGAAGGTTAAGAGATTCGAGTATTGAAGTAAAACATTTCACGTTGATGGCATCTCAAAGGACAATTTTAAAACGATTGAGAAAGCGGTTGGAAGGAGAAAAGTCATGGGCATATCAGCAAATGAAAGCACGTCTTTCCCAGTTACGTTCAACAACTTTTCATACTCATATAGAAACAGACGCGAAGTCAATTGATGAAGTAGTCGAGACCATTGCGAGGCTTTCTGGTGCTCGGTTACTTCCTGATAACAGATCAAGGCTTCGAAAGGTAGTAGATCGAATAAAAATCAGCTTAAAAGAAATAAGGTTATTAAAGTAAGCGTAATGGGGGCGAGAAGTTGAAAAAGGGATTATTGCATCATGTAGAGGTGAATGTTTCCGACCTCGATACGAGCATTGTGTTTTGGGGTTGGTTGCTAGAAGAAGAACTAGGGTATGAAAAGTTCCAGTCATGGGAAAAAGGTCGAAGCTGGAAGCTGGACGACACATATATTGTCTTTGTTCAAACAGAAGATCGCTTCCTCGAAATTCCTTATCATCGATCGGGTGTCGGTTTAAATCATCTTGCTTTTTATGCGGCGTCGAGAAAACAAGTAGATGTAATAGCTAACCGTTTAATCGAACGAGGTATTTTAGTTTTATATAAAGATAGGCATCCTTACGCTGGTGGACCGGATCACTACGCCGTATATTTTGAGGATCCTGACCGTATTAAAGTTGAAATTGTAGCTCCATGATAAGGGGGATTTATAATGGTGAAAGCTATCTTGTTTGATTTAGACCGAACACTATTGGATCGTGATCAATCGGTACAGAGGTTTATCAACTCACAATATGATAGATTAGAAAATATACTTAGTTATATTGACAAAAAGGAATATGTCTCCAAGTTCCTCGAATTAGACCAGTACGGATACATGCCAAAAGATGAAGTGTATCAACAAATGGTGGCGTTGTTTGGCATGAAGGGTTTAACATGGAAGGAATTATTAGACGACTATAACAGAGAATTTATGTATAGCTGTATTGGTTTTCCAAATTTAATCTTCATGTTAGATAAACTGAAGAAACGTTCTTTTCTGTTAGGAATAATAACGAATGGGCATGTTCAATTTCAGATGGATAATATAAAATCGCTAGGTATTGAAAACTATTTTGATACGATTCTCATTTCGCGATGGGAAGGAATTAAAAAACCAGATCCAAACATCTTTTTACGAGCAGTAAATCACCTTTGCGTAGAGCCATCGGAATGTATGTTTATTGGTGACCATCTTGTAAATGACATTCAGGCAGCAAAGAAGGTGGGAATGAAAGCTGTTTGGAAGCGAGCTGGTACACAGGATCATATGGACGTGGATTACATAATAGATGATTTGAGAGAGATCGTTTCTATAGGGGACGAAATAGGGTAGGTGATGATATGGAAAAAAGCTTATTAAAGCAAAGACTTTTAGAATTGAAATATAATAATTTTCAAGATTTAGATGTAGATGAACTACTTCCACTTATGAATGCGATGCTTAAGTATATTGGAGATACTGATCCAGATTTAAGAGATACGTTAATTTATAGCTCGTTTTCTTCTCTGATTTTGGAAGGGCGTTATTCCAATGAAAACTTAAGGAAACTATTGGTGACTAGTGTAAGCAATGACTATCTATTTTATGGAATTGGACGGAGGCAAGATGATAGTGTGTTTAAACGATCCTTTTCTACACTTATCATTGCATTAATTTTGCATGTAAACATACAAAAGAACTTTCTATCCTTGGTAGATATGGAAGAAGTTGCGGATAGATTAATAAACTATCTTGAAAAAGAAGTCGATGTACGTGGATTGGTTGACGAGAAAGGATGGGCTCATAGCATTGCACATGTCGCAGATGCGATGGATGAATTAGTGAACCAAAAGTTGCTTTTGGAGTCTTATCGAAAAAAAGTTATGCAAACTATCATCAATAAGATGTGTTACGATGATGACTATTATTTGTTTGAAGAGAATGAACGAATGGTGGTTCCTGTGATTTCTATTTTGAGACAAGGAACGAATCAATTTTTGCTGATTGAAGGTATCCGGCAGATTGCAGAAGATTTACGCGAAAAATACTCAAGTGATGAGAAATCATGCCTCATCTATCGCTATAATTTTAAGCAATTTCTACAAAGCCTTTATTTTCATTTGGAAGCAATCGATCTATGTGAAGATATTAGAAGAGAAGTAAAGAAAGCTCTTAAAGTCATTAATCAGCCATATTATGCTATTACATAGAAAAGGAGTTAGTATCATGAACCCAATATTACGAGATTTCCCGAACGAATTTGAAACGGAACGACTTCTAATTAGAATGCCATTGCCAGGTGATGGAAAAGTTATTCATGCAGCCATTGAAGCATCGATTAATGAATTAAAGCCATGGTTGCCGTTCGCTCAAAAAAAGCAAAGTGTTGAAGATACGGAGATTAATATTCGTGAAGCACACGTAAAATTTATAAAAAGAGAAGATCTAAGGTTAATTATTATCCATAAGGAGACGGGTGAATATATCGCTTCATCAGGATTACATCGGATCGATTGGGATGTTCCGAAATTTGAAATCGGGTATTGGATTGATTCGCGCCACAGTGGAAATGGTTATATAACGGAAGCGGTAGAAGGAATTATGAACTTTGCTTTCACAGAACTTCAAGCGAAGCGGATTGAAATTAGATGTGATGCGAAGAATGTAAGAAGTCGTGCGGTTCCTGAAAGATTAGGATTTGTTTTAGAAGGAATCCTAAAGAATGATGACATAGCTGTAGATGGCGACGAATTAAGAGATACATGTATTTACGCTAAAACCGAGGATAATAAATGATTCAAAATAATCATGGGCTACAGTTTCTAGATTTTATCAATATAAGTGAGGAAGATTTGGAAGATTATCAACCTATTGCTGGTTCCTTTGCAGTAATTGTGTGCAAAGGTAAATACTTGCTTTGCTATAATAAATGGAGAAACCAGTGGGAGCTTCCAGCTGGTAGGAAAGAGTTAGGAGAAACTTCAAAGGAATGTGCAATTCGAGAACTATTTGAAGAGACGGGGCAAAGCGTATCCGATATGGAGTTCAAAGGATTACTTAAAGTGAAAAAATTAAAAGATGATATGATTAAATATAATCCCGTATATTATGGGCAATTGAATGAATTGCAGCCATTCCAAAAGAACGATGAAATATCAGAAATAATGCTCTGGGACGGGCGAGAAACCTTACCAGAAAATGATCTAGTTGATCTACAAATTATAAATTATGTAAAATAATCTTGGCATAAGCCTTTACAAACAGACATAAGTTTTCTATAGTATAGATACCTAATAATTCTAGGTAGGTGATAAAATGTTTAATCGAGAACTTGTAAAAGGGAGTACTTCACTTCTAGTTTTGCAGCTTCTTAATGAGCGTGATATGTATGGTTACGAGCTGGTAAAGGAAATGGATCAGCGTAGTGAACACCACCTTCAAATGAAGGAGGGTACACTATATCCTGCGCTTCATAAGCTGGAAAAACAGGAGTACATTGAATGCTACTGGAAGAACCAAGAAAAAGGTCCTGCACGTAAATATTACCGTATTACAACGCAAGGGCAAGAAATTTTAGAAGAAAAAACGAGTGAATGGCATCGATATGTTCAAGTAATGAACAATTTAATCGGGAGAAATGAATCATGACGGATGGTACCAAACAATTTCTCCAAGAACTAGCAGAGGAAATTGGCGACCATCCTGAAAAAAAATCTGTTATGGAAGAATATGAAGTCCATATTGCAGAATTGATCCAGGACGAATCCATTCAAGAGGATAAGGTATATGAGCAATTGCTTATTAGAATAGGTACTCCAGAAGAAATAGCTGGTATGTGGAAGCAAGAGTCCAGTATTACACCCCGAAAAACGCAGTGGTTATTTGTACTACTGAATTCGGCGCTTTTTATCGGTGGCGGAATACTGACCATAAGTTACAATGTTCTTCATTGGGATTGGATTGAATTGCTGTGGGAGGCCCTTACTAATATATCGATCATCATCATGCTTATATACATACTGTTTTGGGGACTTCTAGGCTATGAAATTGGCAGAGAGTTTGGTCATAGAGGACGTAAACTATTACGGAAAACATTTATTATTTCTGTTATTCCTAATTTCATTTTAATGTATTTAATTATTTTTAAATTTATCCCTCATGAATGGTTCCAACCCTTATTAAATGTACCTTTCATGGTTGCTTGTATTGTGCTTACAGCATTTTTATACCCAGTTAGTTGGCTAGGATATAGATGGGGGAGAAAGGCCTCAGTTTGAAAATGGACTGTTCAATATTTGGTTCAGTCCCTGTTCAGCGTTTATTTTTGGCTATATACATAGAATAACGATGTATATAGAGACGCTTTGTATAGGAGGGTTATGATGGAGATTAGAATGAAACGAAACGATGTATTCTTTTTGCTTATATGCTTAGGATTGGGTGTTTTAGCAGAACTTAGCTTTTTTCATGGTCGTATTGGGGTTTCTTATTTGGTTTTCATTACAGGATTTTACGCGGTCCTGTTTGGAAAGTATCGACTATCTTTTAACAACCGGAGAATCGGATTGCTTCTGATGATAGGTATTTGGATGTTGGCAGGTACGTATGCATTTTATGACAATGTGTTATTTCGTAATTTGAATGTGCTGTTAATACCTGTTCTTGTCTTTTTCCATATTGTCCTGATTACAAGTTCGAATAATATTAACTGGAGTAAGCCTTCCTTTGTTGTATTTCTTTTTGAAAAGCTGGAGCAAGGGCTTCGATACAGTTCAAGGTTTTGTAAGATAAGTTTTAGAAAAGTGTTTAAAAATATGAACGATCAAACCGCTCAAACGATCAAACGTGTTTTCGTTGGTTTATTGATCGGTATTCCACTGTTAATGGTGATCACGGGTTTGTTAATGTCTGCGGATTCCGTGTTTCAGGATCTAGTATTGCGTTTGCCTGAATTTGTTTTGGAATTGAATTTTCTAGAGGGAGCTTTTCGGTCCATACTTGTTGTGTTGTTTACTCTGTTCTTTTTTGGGATTTTTCAGGTGTTACAAGTTCGCACCAAACCAAAGGATAGTTTTGGTCCAATAAAGGAAAAAAGCATACGAAGGTGGGACAGTATCACGGCAGTTACGATTTTAATATTACTAAATGCTGTATATGTATTGTTTGCTGTTATCCAGTTCAAGTACTTTTTTAATGATGGTTTGCAGTCGGGATTTACGTATGCAGAATATGCGAGAAGAGGATTTTTTGAGCTTATATTTGTGACGCTAATAAACTGGAGTATATTGATTAGCTTTCTAAAATTAGTACAGGACGATCGTCGTTCTATGAAGATCACTTTGAAAGTAATGTATTCTCTTCTTGTTGCTGTTAGTGGTGTAATGCTTACTTCTGCCTATCAACGTTTAAGTCTATATGAAGCAGCGTATGGTTTTACATTGGATCGTGTGTTGGCCCATGCATTTATGATCTTTTTGATGGTTATTTTTGCATATACCTTTATTCGCGTATTGTTAGAAAGATTATCGATTTTACATTTTTATTTAATCGTTGGACTCGTGTTTTATACCGGATTGAATGTCATTAGCTTGGAAAAGATCGTAGTAAATAA
Organism: Ornithinibacillus salinisoli; assembly: GCF_042684965.1. Classification (NCBI taxonomy): domain Bacteria; kingdom Bacillati; phylum Bacillota; class Bacilli; order Caryophanales; family Bacillaceae; genus Ornithinibacillus; species Ornithinibacillus salinisoli. The sequence continues at coordinate 12,705 of NZ_JBHUMI010000005.1, read as the reverse complement.
TAACTTAGAGCGGTATGAAGAAACAGGAAAAATAGATATCTATTACTTAAGTCATCTTTCATATGCAGGAATTGATGGGTTAATGGACCTGTATGAAGCAGATCCAGATTACCCTGAATTAAGACAGCTTTTGGTAAAACATCACCAAAGGTTGAGTAATGAAATGAATAACTCGTGGCAATCATTTAATCTTATGAAACAGAAAGTGACCGATAGATTGGAAAAGCTAGATTTATCGCATGAATGAGGCTCACCGTGATTAACAAGAATGGAGGAACTCCAATGAATGTAAATATACCGAAACACATTGCAATCATAATGGACGGTAATGGAAGGTGGGGGAAGAGCAGAGGGCTCACTCGAAGTGAAGGCCATTATGCAGGTGCGAAGGCGATGGAAAAAGTAATTGATGCCAGCATCGATCTTGGAGTTAATGTCTTAACGTTATATGCGTTTTCTTCGGAGAACTGGTCACGACCAAAAGATGAAGTAAATTATTTAATGCGTTTACCAGTGAAATTCTTTAATCAAAAACTACCAGAGTTTATGAAAAGAAATTGTCAAATAAGGATATCTGGTAATATGGATTCTTTGCCAAATAATACAAAAGATGCGCTAAATAGAGCGGTGGAAAAAACAAAGAATAATGATGGGTTAATCGTAAATTTTGCCTTTAATTATGGTGGCAGAGATGATATTTTGCAGGCTGTGTGCGCAGTTATAAAGGAAGTGAAGAAAAATAATATTGATTTAGAAACAATGGATGAAGCGATGTTTAACCGCTTTTTATACACGCGTGACCTGCCAGATCCAGACTTGATTATTCGTACTGGCGGCGAAAAAAGAGTTAGTAACTTCTTGTTATGGCAGTCATCTATGTCAGAGTTGTATTTTAGTGATGTCTATTTTCCAGATTTTGATGAAAGGCATTTGAAGGAAGCGATAAAAGGATGTAGACATATGGTGACACAATAAATAAAAAAACAGCTTGATTCAAGCTGTTTTTTTCGTTATAAAAGTTATAATTGCAAGATTATAGTTCTACTGGAATGAGAGTGGTTGGCTCTGTAATTGGATTTATTTGTTCTGGATTATTCATGTATGCTAACTTACCTTGATAGAGTAATTCGAATGCTTCATTTTCTGTTAAGTCATGTGGAGTTATTAGAGATGTAGGCTTGTTTACTTCTGTAATGTCGCCTTGCTCCATAACGGAAGCGACAAATTCGGAACAAAAAAATGCATTGGATCTTTTTATTGGTTTGTTCAATAACACACCAAATAATCCTAAGAAATTATAGTGGTACAGGTCACGTTGCTCTTCCATGCTCTTTATATATTTATACATTCTGTAGTATTGATCATCTGATATGGAGCATGAATAAACGGCACATTCTGCCCGCTGAAAAAGATGCGATCGAATATCCTCTTTTACAAATCCGCCTATAAATGGGTTTGTTGGCTCTTTTCTTCCGAAGCTGTACACATCACATAAATTTGGATCGAAAGAAATGGAGGCATGATTATAAGGTTTGTTCGTAAAAAGCTTTATCATTTTTGTAAATAGAGTACCTGTATCAGTAAGAATCAAGTATACTTTTCTTTCATTCATCATAAATCCCCCCAATCGTTCATCGTTTTTTAAGAAAGTTTTTTGGACATATAGTACTTTTCCATCTGTTTAATATGTTACAGGGTACGTACACAAAGTGGAACATACTTAAGGAATAATTGGAAGTAGGTCTCAGGGCGTATTTTTAAAAAGCGATTTTGGTACTTATATTTTAAAGATTAGCTCTTTTACATCGTCTGTTGCGATGTAGCGGTAATATTCGATCGGCTCTGGGCAGGCGCTTACTCGGGGAGGTGAAGTGGCAATGTAGAAGTGGATAGGGAATGTATGGAAATGGACAATGTTTCTTTATTGGTACGAAAATTTGCTCAATCAGGATCTAACGGACATCATCAGTTCCTTTATTGATAGAAAGACAGGTATCCTCATGCGAATTAGAGCAACCTAGCACTAGAATGGAACCTGCTAACATACAGGTCACTCTTTTGTTTCTTGAAAACAACCTCGTAATGAAAAATAAAACTACCATCTAAACATAGATGATAGTTGAAGTAATCATTACTTCTTTTTGGTCGCTTCCGTCATTTGATGCCAAATCGACCCTTTTGCTTCTTCTCCGCCTTGAATCCTAGCTAACGCCATTTTTGCTTGCATACGGACTTCGAACTCAGGGTCTTCCAGTGTTTTTTGTAATGCTGGGACTGCTGATTCATCTCCTAATTCATATAAAAACATTGCTGCACGCCAGCGTACAAGACGACTGGAATCGGATAATGTTTGAATCATTTCTGGAATCGCTTCTGTAAATCCAAGGTCAGATAAACAATCTCCTGCCGTTCGCCGTACATTCACAGCCTTATCCCTTAATGCTTTGAATAGATAAGGTAGTACTTTAGAGTCCTCAATCATACCAAGATACGCTGTGGCGAGACGACGAATAGATGCTTTTTTATCTTTCAGCGCTTTATCTAGGACAGGTAAATCTTCTAACTTTGGATCCATCTGGTCAAGCGCGGCATATCGTTCTTTCCAATCGGGATTATCTAACATCTCTAGGGTAACTTTTTTCCATGGACGAGACTCTTCAAATTGTTTAGACGTAGAAGCAAGCTCAACAAGATTTTTTAGTCTTTCTTCATTATAACTAGCTGTGATCTCTTCTGCAACTTCTTGTCCGATATCTTCTATTTTTCCATAACGAGGACTTTGTTCTATCCATTTTCGCTCTTCTAACATGTTGTCTGCTGCCGAAGATGCTTCAATAACCGCATTCATGAAGCGGTCTGGTAATCCGAAACGCTGCTCCTTTTCCCCTTCTTCGAGTTTCACTTGCATCGGGATGTGGCGAAACATTTGGATGAATACTTTTATCTCTCCAAAATGATCATCAATGGAACGATTATTGTTTATTAAATCTTCGTTTGGGGATTCACCGAATAATCTCCGCACTTCAGGAAGAATACTTTCCCATGTGACCCGTGGATCTCTTTCTAGTGCGATAAAATCAATGACACGGTATAGCCCCTTCACCCCTTCAATAGAAAATAGGTCCTGAACATATTTTGGGGCATTAGATAACTCATCACCAACCTTGTAATTCTCTGTGTTTCCATCAGCTAATCGTTCATCTAATATGACTTTCATAGAATACGGGCTTGGCGTTGGTTCGATAGATATAATATTCATTTCTATTCCCCCCTCAGAAAAACTTTGATTAAGTCTGATAGTAACAAATTTCCAGGTGCCTGTCACTTGTCGAATTTTGACAATTGATAGGTATGGATTTCGTTTGAAACAATTTTGAGAATGCTGTCGTCTTACTGTACAAAGGTTATTAAAATGAAAAGGAGTTTTATACGATGAATTTTTTGAACAAAATAATGATCGGATTAACTGCTATAATACTGATCTCCGTATTTTTTATCGGAGGGCTAACTGTTTCAGCTAACGTAGAGAAATCGGATGATTTATCTGAAAAGATGGATGAATGGTATGAACAAGGAATAGATCCAAATCATACGGATGTAATTATGAATATCAACGCATATATAGAAGAAAATATGGATGCAGAAACATTCGCAAGTCTTCATATTGACCGTGATCAAAGGGATTTAGGTGTAATTGTTGTTTCTCTAAAGGAACCAATTGCAGAAGAGGATGAGAATAATATAGAGGCATTATTAGATGAACATGCTCAAGTTCAATTCCGTCAGGTTGATTTTACGGAAGATGAGTTAGTTAAGAAACAACAGGAAATCGACCTACTTGAATTAGAGAAAGAAGGAATATCTGTTGTGCATACGAGTGTAGATGTAATCTCTAATCGAGTGGAGGTTGGAATAGACCCGTATAACGAGGAGGATGCAGCCGTTATCTATGAAAAATTTGGAGATGACATGGTCTCGGTTGTGGAAGGGGAACAAGCTTTTACGTTAAATGGCGATGATGCTACAAAAGGGGAAGAAGTGACTGATGCTGAAATAGTCATGGAAACAGAAGAAGAGGAAATGAATTGGTTCCAAAAAATAATAGCCTCCATTTCCTCTTGGTTTAAAAACCTGTTTTAAATTTCACCATATTGTGATATAATCATGCTAACTAAAATGGAACGGAGGTTTTCCAAGTGGCAACTATAAGATTGAGAATCCAGGCTTTGAACAAATAACTGAATATGTTCAAAGGCTCTGCCTGTGTTGCAGAGTGAACGGGATTAGTCTGCCCTTATTATGGAAACCTAAATATAATATCATGTTATAAAAAGGAGGGGAGTAGTTTACCCTCTTTTTTGCTGTCCAAAATATGGAAAACAGAATATCGCAGCATTTAAGATTAGATATCCTCATCAATCTAGGTCTCTCGTTTACGCAAAGCACAGGTAGCAGTCTGTGCTTTTTATTATGATTTGATGGAGTGATGTTTATGAGAAAAAAAGCATTATTAGTAGGAATAAATATTAAGAGTAATCAAGAGGATATTGCCTATTCTATGGAAGAATTGGAGAACCTGGCAGCCGCATGTGGTATTAAGTCAGTTGGCCAATTGACGCAGAAGTTGGAGCGTGTCAATCAATCGCACTATGTCGGAACTGGAAAACTTCAAGAATTAGAAAGTATGCTTCTCGAACAGGAAGTCGATGTTATCATCTTTGATGATGAGCTATCACCAATGCAAATTCGAAATCTAGAGTCACGGTTAGATTGTGAAGTGATTGACAGAACCACGTTGATTTTAGACATCTTTGCTGAACGTGCGAAAACGAGAGAGTCTCAGCTGCAAGTAGAATTAGCAAAACTAAGATATAAGCTGCCTAGACTAATAGGTAGCCGTGAATCATTAGGCCGACAAGGGGGAGGATCAGGATTAAAAAATCGTGGTGCAGGAGAAACCAAACTGGAATTAGATCGGCGAAAAATTGAGGAAAAAATAACGAAGCTAAACAATGAGCTCGAAAAAATTGTAAAGCAACGAAATATCCAGCGGAAGAAAAGGGTGAAAAATGAAAGCAAGGTTGTTTCACTTGTGGGTTACACCAATGCTGGGAAATCAACCACTATGAATGCGGTATTGGAAGAGAATATGAATGAAGCGGATAAGAAGGTTTTTGAGAAGAATATGTTGTTTGCAACACTAGAAACATCGGTGAGGAGAATTAACACCGGTCATAACAAAGAGTTTTTATTAACAGATACAGTCGGTTTTATTAATAAACTGCCGCATCACTTGGTTAAGGCTTTTCGCTCCACACTGGAAGAGGTTACAGAAGCGGATTTGTTAGTTCATGTAATCGATTATTCCAATCCTAATCATGAGCAACAAAAAACGCTTACGAATGAAATATTGAATGAGATTGGGATTGAAAATACTCCTGTTATCTATGTGTATAATAAAGCTGATTTAGCACCAAGAGCTTATCCTGCTGTTGAGGGCAATAATGTATACCTTTCTGCCAGTAATCGAATTGGGATAAACGAGTTGATTGAAGTAATTGTGAAACATGTTTTTCAAGATGATGTAACAAGTGAACTACTTATTCCATATACGGAAGGACAAATTGTATCTTATTTTAATAATAATGCACAAGTTTTGCTAGAGGAATATGAGGAAGAAGGAATTAGACTCATTGTGGAATGTAAGGTGGAGGATGCAGAGAAATTCAAACACTATCTGAAAGAAAATAGTGTGAAAAAATAAAGAAGAACAGGGTGTGTGATAGATTATGACACTAACAAATGTACAGGTATTAGAAAAAGCGATGGAGCATGGTTTAGAACTAGAATTAGAGACACTGACCAGCAATGAATCCGGACTAGATTTTCAGGTTTTCTTTGCAACAGATAAGGCGGGGGAAAAATGGGTGTTACGGATTCCAAGACGAGAAGATGTTATCCCAACTGCTAAACAGGAAAAAAAGATTCTCGATTTAGTAAATGGAAAACTTCCCATACAATCTCCAAACTGGGAATTGTTTTCTGACGAATTAATTGCCTATAAACTATTAAAAGGTGTCCCAGCGGGAACAATTGATCCCGAGGCAAAAGCCTATGTGTGGGAATTAGATGAAAAGAATGTTCCCAATCTTTTTCATGAAACGTTGGGCAAAGCGATGGTCGCATTACACCGTATTAATCGTGAAGAAGCACGAATACAAGGATTATCAGTCACTGGACCGAGAGAAGTTAGGGAATTTATGAAAGAGAGAATGGAAAAAGTAAAGAAGGAGTTTGGTGTTGGTGAAGAACTATGGGAACGTTGGCAAAAATGGCTTGCTAATGATGAACTCTGGCCAAAACAAACCGCATTCATTCATGGGGATCTACATGCTGGTCATATTTTAATCGATCAAGATGCTCGTGTAACAGGTTTTATCGATTGGACAGAAGCTAAGGTAGATGATCCTTGTCATGATTTCGTCTCCCATTATATGGCATTTGGTGAGGGTGCCCTGAAGGAATTAATTACAGCTTACGAATCGGCTGGTGGTTATGTGTGGCCAAAGATGTTTGAACATATTGTTGAGTTAACATCAGCATATCCTGTAGGGATAGCGGAGTTTGCTATGAAATCTGGCTTGGATGAGTATAAAGAAATGGCGATGGAAACGCTTGGAATGAAGTAAATGAAAAGGGCATCCTTATATTGTGGATGCCCTTTATAGGTATTGTCCTTGTTATTGAATTTTCCTTTGTTCCCTCGTATCTTTTTCCAACCAAACGAGCAATCCGGGTAATAGTACACCCCTAATGAAGAACGTATCAATTAATATCCCTACGGCTACAATAAAGCCGAATACAAATAGTAATTGAATAGGCTGTGTCATTAGAACGGCAAAGGTTGCTGCTAGGATGAGTCCTGCAGATGAAATGACGCCACCAGTACTGGCAACAGCTTTCTCTACGGATTCTTTTACGGAGTTATTCTTGCGTTCTTCTAAAAATCGGGAAACAAGAATGATATTATAGTCAATACCTAGTGCCACTAAAAAGATAAACGCATAAACAGGAACTCTATTGCTTATCGTATCAATATCAAAAAGTACATTTGTTAGGAACATCCCTAACCCTAGAGCTGCTCCGAACGAAACGAGAATAGTTCCCATCATATAAAGCGGCATTTTGAAGGATTTTGTTAAGAACACAAGCATGAAAAATATGAGAATCGTTTCCATCGTAACAATGAATAGTAAATCACGGTTATTTGCGGAGCGGTCATCTACCGATTCAGCTGTCTCACCAGCAAAATAGATACTTCCATCAATTTTACTATCTTTCAAAATAGCCCTTGAATTTTCTTGAATCCTTTCTAGAGCATCTAGAATATCCTCATCATATGGACTCTTTTCAAATGTTAGATTATAAGTTATAGCTGTTCGTTCTTCATTTTTTCTATCTAAACGCACATTCCCAACTAGATGTTGATCAGAAAGATTTTTCAAAAGGGATTGTTGTTCTTTTTCTTTTATTGCTTTCTGTGATTCGACTAATACAGTTGTTGGAGCAAGATCTCCCGCTTCAAATTCTTTTTCTAAAATTTCATAGCCTGCCCGAGATGGCATATCTTCTGGAAAGGATTTAATCATATCAAATTCATATTTTGTTTGGAAAAGATAACTAGCAGATACGATAATGAAAATTCCAACAAGCGCGATGGAAAGTATTGGCTTTTTCGTTACATAATGACCTACTCGACTCCAAAAGGAGCTCTCTTTTACTGTCACATCCCCAACATGGGGGACTACCGGCCAAAAAGACTTCCTTCCAAACAATGTAAATAATGCTGGAATAAGTGTAACAGAGGAAAGCATGACGACAACAAGTGCAGTACCAAAGATTGGTGCGAAATTTTTATAATCTCCTAATGTTGCAAAGATCAGCATAAGCATGGCTACTAGTACGGTTCCACCAGAATAAAAAACTGGCAATCCAGTTCCTCGCATGGCAATCCTCATTGATTGGTATTTATCGCTATTGCTTTTTAATTCCTCCCTAAATCTTGAAAAGACGAATAAGGAATAATCGATTACGGCTGCAAATAATAGAATCGACATAATGGAAACAGATTGTGTGCTTAATAACAACCCTTGTTTGCCAAAAATACCCAATAGTTGTGTCACAATTTGGTAAACGAAAACCGAACCTACTAATGGGATCAACGCAAGTAATGGTGATCGATAAATAACGATAAGTAATACAAGAATGATTGCAACAGTTGAAAAGATCAATACGAGATCAGCTCTCGTAAATAATTCCGTTGTATCGACAGCAATTCCTGCAGGACCTGTAACTAAAAGAGATAAATCTGTTTCCTGTTCAACAATATCATGAACTTCCTTTAATACACGCTCTATTTCTGGTGTGTCTAAGGAATTGTCTAGGTTTAAAGGAATGAAGGCAGTGGAACGATCTTCAGAGAAAAATTCATCTGCCGCCTGTGGAGGTAAATGACCCATTGGAAGAATTTCTTCAAGACCACTTATATTTTTTGATGTAATCCTATCGGTAATTGTTGCAAGTTCCGTACGTTTAATTTCACCAGAAGTGGACTCAAAAACTAATAGGGCTGGGACATGATCCCCTGTGTCAAAATATTCTTCTATTTTCTCGCTTGCAATGATGGACGGTGTATTATCCGGAAGGGTATCGATGCTTGCAACTTGATAGTCACGAGATGTAGGAGCGAATAATGATAAAAGAATGGTAGCAATTAACCACATTCCAAGTGTGATCCACATACCTTTTCTAGATGAAACACGATCTGTAATATAATGCAATATCTTATTCATGGCTTTATCCTTTCTATAATTGGTCAAAGTAACAGACTTGTCACTTTTGATGAAAATATAAGTGACACCAGTGTCACTTATAAATTATGGTTGAAAGTAGCGTCGGTGTCAATTGCTAATTTGTGAACATTCCATCTACTATGATCTCTTTGATAGAAGCTATCCAATCTGCATGTGGTACGAGTTCATGGTTTGGGATCGCGATCGTTTGAAATATCATTCCTAAAATTAATCCATCAGGGATATGGGATTTAACAATGTTTTCTTTTTTTCCGAGACTTACAAAACTTTGTAGGTTTGTATACATATCTTGATGAAGCTGATCTAGTTTCTCTTGATTGGCAGTTACTTTTTTATTAGTAGACCTTGGAATTTGTAGGCCAATTTCTCGGAGACGATGGATGTCACGATCATCAAAAATTAGATTTATTAAATAATCAAATTGGGCTTTAAAGGATGTATATTCATGTATTCTTTGTAAATGAACCATAAATTGATTCAGTTCATAAACCATAAATTCACTAACTAATTCTTCCTTGTTCTCAAAATATTTATAAAGTGCACCTCTTGATACTTCGAGACGGTTGGCTAATAAGCTAAAAGTAAATCCATCATAGCCATGGTCTAGCAACAATTGTCGAGTTGCTTGATAAAGTTCATTTATTGAGAATTTGCGTTCGCGTGCCATTTACTCACCTCTGTTCTATTATAATGAATTAACCATGAAATTTAAATAATCGTATAAAGCTTTTCGTTTAAACAAAACATATCACTGACAAATAATAATGGGGTGGAAATATGCCTTACAGAGAACAGTTACCAATTGATAAAGGGTTCGATAATAGCTTTGCATTAATGACAGAAGGTTACAAGTATATAACAAATAGACGTGAACGCTTTGGGAGAGATATGTTTGAAACACGTCTATTGGGCGGACAGAAGGCGATATGTTTTGCTGGGAAAGATGCAGCTAAGGTATTTTATAACGAAGAAAAGATTATGCGAAAGGGAGCGGCGCCAAAGAGAATTCGACAAACGATTTTCGGAGAGAAGGCAATCCAAACGATGGATGGTGCTTCTCATAAGCATCGTAAAGCACTATTTATGTCTTTGATGAGTCATGAAAGTCTGGAGGATGTTGTAAACATAACGAGAAATGAATATGATAACTTCATTCTTAAATGGGAAGGGATGGAACGGGTAGTTCTTTTTGAGGAATCAAAACAGTTGCTGACCAGTATTGCTTGTAAATGGGCTGGGGTTCCGTTACATAAGAACGAAATGAAACAGCGAGCAAATGAGCTCGCTGCATTATTTGATTCTGCAGCTGCATTCGGTCCGAGGCATTGGCGAGGGAGACAGGCTCGTAATAGTTCAGAGAGATGGATTAAACATATGATTGAACAAATTCGGTCGGGAAACATGGAGGTTCAAGAAGGGACTGCACTACACGAGATAGCTTTCTACCGTGATACTAGTGGTAACTTATTAAATAGTCAAATTGCAGCAGTAGAAGTAATAAATATATTACGTCCAATCGTTGCCATTGCTGTATATATTGCTTTTTGTGCCTTGGCACTGCATGATTATCCGGAGCAAATGAATAAAATAAAGGAGAAGGATGATGCTTATGATGAAATGTTTGTCCAAGAAGTTCGTCGTTACTATCCCTTTTTCCCATTTGCTGCAGCACGCGTTCGAAGAGATTTTCTCTGGAATGGGCATGATTTTAAAAAAGGAAACTTAGTGTTATTAGATATATACGGCACCAATCATCATCCTGATATATGGGAAAGACCATGGGAATTTAATCCCGACAGATTTACTGATCGAAATGACGATCCATTTGATTTTCTACCTCAAGGTGGTGGGGATTACCATAAAGGACATCGTTGTCCTGGAGAATGGTTAACAATTGAAGTGATGAAAGTAACGGTCGATACATTCACTCGAAAAATGGAATACGAGGTTCCTAAGCAGAATTTGAATTATAGCATGACAAGAATGCCAAGCCTACCGAAAAGTAGGTTTGTTATGACTAATGTAAAACGGAAACTCTGATGTGTTAGACTAACGGGTTCTGTTTTGAAGTACAAAATATAAAATAACAATACTTTTAGCAGTCCAATCAATATATAAATTGGACTGCTTATTTTTGTTGATTTAATAACGTTTATACACAAAACGGAAGCAAATTGACACCCTAATTAGCAGTTGTTTTAACAAGAAGACATAAACTCTTGTCAACTGCATAATTCGGTTGCTAAAACGCTCTCCAATTGTGCTAATTTTCCATACAAAATACAAGCAAAGTGGATAATTATGTTAAAATAATTATATGAATGTGAATAATTGCACTTAAATTAACGACGCAGGAATGTTGAATAAGGTAATTGAATATAAAGGTATTATTTATTTAGAAGGGAGAGGTTGATATAACCACTATATGTTTAGTAAGACATGGTGAAACCGATTGGAATGCAATTGGAAAATTACAAGGAAGAACTGATATTCCTTTAAATTCAAAGGGTATAAAACGAAGCAGGTTAGTTGAAGAGCGGTGTTTAATTTGTGTTCAACAATCTGGGCCAAATAATTGAATAACCCCGGGTTTTTAAGCAATCGAGAAGAAATTCTTAGCGGTCAAATGTGATAAACTATTAATAGTATAAAAAGAAGGAGCGTGAAAGTATTGAAAGAAAGCGCTATTATTTACCTATATGAGGTTTACAGGGAACAGACGATAAGCTTAATGACTTCTGTTTCGGAAGAACAATCAAATGTAATTCCTGATGGTTTCAGCAATTCTTTACGTTGGAATTTTGGACATATTCTAGTTGCACAAGAGCAATCAATGTTTAACCTTGGTATGGATCAATCCGGAGAATTTCCTATAGAAGTAATGGATGCATTCAAAAGGGGATCAAGCCCTAAAGATTGGTCTGTCCCCCCACTTACTTTGGACGAAATACGAGAGCAATTACAAAAACAAAAGGAACGAATGAAATTAACCTTTTCAGGAAGACTGGGAAACCCTGCCGCTAATGTCATGGATTTAGGACAACATAGGGAGTTAAAAACATTAGGTGATCTATTCGTAGGCAGTCTCTGGCATGAAGGGCTGCATCAGGGAGTTATCGATAGCATTAAACGATCGTTAAAATAGATATTTATTCCTTTATCGGGTGCTAGAATTGAACAAGACCATCATAAATTTGGTGGTCTTTTTTTGTAGACGAATTGTTGGAATATTATGTTAAAATTAAATTAAAAAGATATTGAACTAACTGGCAGAAGAGTTAATAAAAATAATATTTTTTTGTTGATTTTCGTAAGCAAAGACTGGAGGTAGAAAGGAATGTTACATAGTTTTAATTTATCTGGAATGATAATTTTAATCATCGCAATTGTTCTTGTTGTTTACGCAGTTCGAATAATTGCCAAGCCAAGAAGAAAACTTCAGCAAAAAGTAGATAAACTGGAAAAAGAAGTTCAAGAATTAAGGAAGAATATGTAGTAATCCTTATTAAACAAAACCAGCTAATAGTTGTCAATATTTATCTCTAAAAATCTAAAATAGCTTATGATATAATAAATTTGTACATGCCAAATAATCCTCCTGTAATCTTGAGTTGGAAGTTTTTGGCATATTTGGTTATGGTGTTTATTTAAGCACTATCTTGGAAGGTAGTATTACTTTTCAATAATGCGTAAATCCAATGTAATAACTTGTTTGCACATGCAATTATGGCTACTTTATAAGGTTTCCCTTCATCTCGCTTTTTATCATAAAAGGCTCGTAACTTCCTGTTACGGGGAATGATCTCATCCGTTGTTTTCTGTTTCCGAGAAT
>NZ_JBHUMI010000004.1:0-18129 GCF_042684965.1 Ornithinibacillus salinisoli | reverse complement strand
TATGTACTTTTACAATCATGATAGGTATCAAAAAAAACTAAACGGCCACAGTCCTATGGAATACAGGACGATGGCCGCCTAAATCATTTTTATTATTTCCACTGTCTACTTGACGGGGGGCAGTTCAAAATTCGAATTAGTTTGGATTTTTTTTGCTAATCATATATAGACTGCGACATAATTTTTGCGTAGATTTACTTTCACAGTCTAATTCAATAGTGCGCTACAAAACCGCTTCGGAAATACACTTCGATTCCTGTGGGGCTCACGCTAAGCCTTCTCGCTCGCAAAACAAGTGCGCCTGCATCTTCTAGTTATGCTTCGCACTAAGCTTCCACGACGCAAGGGAAAAAGAAGCTCACGCAAGTAGTTCCCTCGCTCCTTTGGGGTCTTATCGTCTTCGCTTGGAGTAGGGGTTAACGGAGCGGGACATGGCGTACGTTATTTCGTAAAATAATCTCATTTGAAAATGTAATCGGACATCAAGTACGTTATTTGCTCTAATTCGTACCAGAACACCTGTCATTTCGGTTAATAACGGAACAGATGTCCTTTAAAATCCTTTATTACCCAATTTTGTCACAAATAAGGGAAGCATTGGACCTCTGTCAAGAAAGTGGACACCTAAATAACGAATTTGTACTAGACTTGTCTTAACTTTTTCAAATTATAGATGATACCGTGGAAGCGTCAAGCCCAAACCGCTTGACCCACCCACGGAATCATCCTGCTAGTCGCTAAGTTAAGACAAGCCATCAAACTGTCTACCAACAAATTATGCAGAAATTACCTCATAATACTTTTGTGCATATTCGACTGGAGATAAATACTCTATTGATCCATGTATTCTTTTACGGTTATAAAAAAACTCAATATAACGATAGATTTCAGTATACGCCTCCTTTTTAGTTTGAAATCGGCGACCTTGTATTAACTCTTTCTTTAGTAGGCTAAAAAAAGATTCTGCACAAGCATTGTCAAAACAGTTTCCTTTACGACTCATACTTGCTTCCATATGATATTGATTAAGTCTTTCTCGATATTCGTTAGAGGCGTATTGAGTTCCGCGATCTGAATGATGAATCAAATTTTGGTCTGGTTGTTTCGTTTCATAAGCTTCGACTAATGCATCCAATACCAACTTCGTTTGCATGTGTCCATAAAGACGCCAACCAACAACTTCTCGGGTGAATAAATCAAGAATACTAGCCAAATACAAACGTCCTTCTCTACAGGGAATGTACGTTATATCAGCGACCCACACCTTGTTTGGCGCTGAAGCGACAAAGTTCTGATCCAATTTATTAGGAGCGATGGGATTACCATGGTTTGAGTCAGTTGTAGTCACTTTGAACTTCTTAGAAACACAGGAACGGAGACCCAATTCCTTCATGTACTTACCAACTGTACGCTCCGAAATCGTGTATCCTTCTTTCTCCAATTGTTTGGTGATTTTTGGACTGCCGTACCTTTTTTCTGAATCATGATAATGATAGATAATACGCTTTTGGATCCTTTTCTTACGCAATTCTTGTTGGCTTGGTTTGTGTTTTATCCAATCGTAATAACTGCTCGAAGACACCTTCATTTCGTTACACATCTTCTCCACTGAAAACTCCGAGCTATGGTTTTCAATGAATTCAAACCTTATGGTCTTGGTCTGCTGAAGATGTGCACTGCCTTTTTTACAATAGCTAGTTCTTCCTTCGTATCTGATAATTGCTTATCTTTATTCTTTAGTTCACGTTCTTTTTCTTTCAATTGTTGTTCTAACTTTTTCAATCGATCCTCAAATGCAACAGGTTCCTTTTCAAATTCACGATATTTTGTCATCCATTCATGAAGGCAGCTTAGTGGAACTTTTAACTCATCCGCAATATCCCTCATCGTTTTCTTTTTTCGTTGTTCTTGCGCAAATTTAACTGTTTCCCGCTTGAATTCTTCACTGTACCTTTGACGATGTTCACCCATGGAACCCCTCCTAATTAGTATCAGCATAACCAATTATGCTGTTCGTTAATGGGGTGTCCACTTTTTATTCTAGTTCCACATTGTCCGTTTCCGTATTTCTCCTATCCATGTAGCCTCTTCGCGTCCCCTGTGGAAAGCGACTGCCTGCAGCGGAAAACACGTTGTAGTTACTGCGCATTTTCTATCAACTAAGAATGAAGGTCTTAGTTGAAAAAGTGACATTCTAAATTTCCTATCGTATAATCGTTCGGCTTTAGAGTCGAAGGTTTAAGTTATGTCAAAGACTCCGATTTTTATCCAGTATTCTTGATTAACCAGCTTTCGATTTTTTCTACTAATTTATACATGATCGCTGCAAATATTGCTATAAGGATCAGACTTGACATAACTAGCGTAAAGTCAAAGACTTGGAAGCCATACACGATTAAATATCCTAATCCTTCTTTGGATACTAGGAATTCACCAACGATTACTCCAACCCATGAAAGTCCGACATTTACTTTTAATGTTGAAATCATTGCTGGAAGTGTCGCCGGGAAAATGGCTTCTTTAAATAACTGTCCTCTAGATGCCCCAAAACTTTTTAATACTTTTGTATAGTTAGGATCAACTTCTCGAAACGCTGAATAGACAACGAGTGTCGTGATAATGACAGATATAATAGCACCCATTGTAATGATTGACATATATCCAGGACCGATAGCAACTATGATTATTGGTCCAAGTGCTACTTTAGGCATAGCATTTAATATTACTAAATAGGGATCCATGATGTTAGCAAACCTTGTTGATGACCACAATAATGAGGCTATAATTATTCCTAGTATTGTCCCAATAATAAAACCAAGTACCGTTTCAAAAAGTGTTACCTGGGTATGGATAATCATCGATCCGTCTAATATTTTCGAACTAAGGTTAGTAAATATCTTTGAGGGGGAGCTAAATATTAAAGGATCGATCCACCGCATACTACTCATGATTTCCCACATTGAAAAAAAACCTACTAGTATGATTAATTGCCATGTGAAAACTATTTTTTTCTCGCGTTTTATTTGTTGCTTATATTGTTCGAAAAGGTGCTGATCAGAATGTGCTCCCATTTATATTTCAACCCCCTTTGATCATATAGGAGTAGTTGTGTCATTTTTATTTAATTCCTCCCATACTTTGTCAAACAAATTCTGATATTTAGGATGTCTTCTTGACGTAAATGGCATTTCATCTCTTACTTCAATAGGTACATCGAATGTTTTAGCGATAGTACCTGGGTTTGCATTCATTACAAATATACGATCACTCATAGAAATTGCTTCTCCAATATCGTGTGTTACCAAAATAGCTGTTTTATGATAATTCTTTAATAGTTTATAAACTAAGTCTTCTAATTTTAATTTTGTTTGATAATCTAGTGCGGAAAAAGGTTCATCTAAGAGTAACACCTTTGGATCGGTAATTAATGTTCGAACAAGAGCTACTCGTTGCCGCATACCACCAGATAGTGAGTCAGGATAAGCATTGGTTACGTTTGATAGACCAACTTCGTGTAGTAATTCTATTGCTTTATCCTTTACTTCTTCCGTAGCTGTGTTACGAATTTTGGGACCTAAAAGCACATTATCTAGAATAGTTTTCCATGGAAATAAATAATCTTGTTGAAGCATATAACCAATAGATAGCTCAGATCTTCTAATAGGTTCACTATTCAAAAGAACGTTTCCTGAAGTTTGTTGCACAATACCTGCTACAATGGACAGAATGGTTGATTTACCACAACCACTCGGTCCAACTAATGCAATGAATTCTCCTTCTTTAACAGAAAATGAAATATCATCTAACGCTTTTGTGAAATCTTTTTTCGAAAAATAATGGTGCGACACATTTTCTAACGTTAGAAAGGACAATGAATTTCCCTCCTTAGTTATTGATAACTTCCTCAGCAACTTCAGTATTTACTAGATCTTCATAAGGCACATCTTCCACTGGAAGTTCACCTGCTTCTTCCATGATGTTTTTTAGATTATTCCATTCTTCTTCATCAAGAATTGGATCCGTTGCAAATGATCCTTGACCTTTGTAACGGTCAATAGATGAGGTTAGAATATCCAAATCAACATCTTCAAAGTAAGGCTGGATTACTTCCGCAATTTCTGCTGCGTTTGTTTCGTCCACCCATTTTTGAGCTTTATAAATTGCTTTAGTAAAAGCTTTTATGTTTTCTTCATTTTCTGCCATATAACTTTCTTTTGCCATAAATACGGTATATGGTACATGCCCAGATTCTTCACCGAAGGAAGCAATTACATGACCATTGCCTTCTTTTTCAAATACACTTGCTGTTGGTTCGAATAATTGTACATATTCGTAATCACCAGATGCAAATGCACTTGGGATATTCGCAAAATCAATGTTTTGAGATAAATTTAGATCATTGTGAGGGTCGATATTATGTTTCTTTAGCACAAATTCACCAACCATTTGCGGCATTCCACCTTTTCGTTGGCCAAGAAAGTTACTGTCTTTTAGATCTTCCCATTCAAAATCAGGTTTTGCCTCTTTAGAAACTAAGAAAGTTCCATCTGTTTGTGTTAACTGTGCAAAGTTTACTGCGTAATCATTGGAGTCTTGAGCATACACATAAATAGATGTTTCAGATCCAACTAAAGCAACATCTATTCCATCAGATAGTAGGGCAGTCATCGTTTTATCCCCACCCCATGTTGTTTGTAATTCTACATCCAATCCTTCTTCCTCAAAAAATCCCTTTTCAAGTGCTACATATTGCGGAGCGTAAAATAATGATCGAGTTACTTCTCCTAGCTTAATGGAGGTATTTTCGTTCGAACCGCAAGCAGCAAGAAAAATAAGGAATACGCATGAAACTAAAGCAAAAAATTTTACTTTATTCATACTTTTACACCCTTTCAATATAGATATATCCGTTGAAACGGAGGCTTTACTTCTTGTTTGTCAGTTATATCACCACATTTTATGCTTAGGAGAAAAATGTGTGAATGCCTATGTCGAAAAAGTTATCGTAAAAATTAAGCGCTGTTTCTAAAAAATGATGGTTATTCGATGTAATGATTAGTACTGGTAGTTGATAGAAGATGGGAAGTTATTTTTGAGTGAGTATACTTGCTTTCACTTTTTGGAATTGAGTTCACTTTCCGCGCACTCGGAAACAGTTTTCTCGGAAGAATATTGCTTTAAGAAGCGATTCGCTCACAAGCAACAATTAAACGAAGAGTAGGTTGTGAAGCGCATTCTAGTGAAGAGTATTCCCAGAGCAGAAATCACGTAGCTGTACTGTTACTAAGTTGTTTACACCAAAAAAAGCCATAAAAAAAGATCTCCACATGGGAGATCTCGTTAGCATTTGCTAACCATAAATTTAGGTGCTTATCAGCAATTTCCTCGCTTCTAACCCTATATGTTAAATCCTCTTGGGATGAGGTAACTCGATAAAAATGTAATTACTTTGGTTGATAGATTGGACCAGCTTCCATTATTTCCTTACTAGCCTGGGAAAACTTTGTAAAGTTTTCATGGAATTTCGTAGCTAGTTTTTTCGCTTCTAATTCAAATGCCTCTTTATCAGACCATGTATTTTTAGGAATTAATACATCGTCTGGTACACCAGGTACATGAAGAGGTACTTCCAAACCAAAAATATCATCTTGAATCTTATCAACCGTATTTAGTTCTCCTTCTAAAGCAGCGTGTACCATTGCTCGCGTATAGGAAAGTTTAATACGTTCCCCAACACCGTAAGAACCACCGGTCCAGCCAGTATTGATTAAAAACACATTTGAATTATATTGATCTATTTTTTCACCAAGCATCTTAGCGTAAGTTGATGGGGCTAAAGGTAAAAATGGAGCACCAAAGCATGTTGAAAAAGTCGCTTCTGGTTCTGTAACTCCACGTTCTGTCCCTGCTAGTTTACTTGTATAACCACTTAGGAAATGATACATCGCTTGTTCTTTTGATAATTTGCTTATTGGTGGCAATGTTCCTGATGCATCAGCTGTTAAGAAAATAATCGTATTAGGATGACCAGCCACACTTGGGGAAACAATATTATCAATATTTTCAAGTGGGTAAGCTGCTCGAGTATTTTCTGTTAAGGATGTATCATCATAATTAGGAATCCGTGATTTTTCATCCAGCATTACATTTTCTAGCACCGAACCAAACCGAATCGCATGAAAAATTTGTGGCTCTTTTTCCTCGGATAAATTGATGCATTTTGCATAACAGCCACCTTCAATATTAAAAACGCCATTCGGACTCCAACCATGTTCATCATCTCCGATTAAACGGCGATATGGATCTGCTGATAATGTGGTTTTTCCTGTACCGGAAAGCCCGAAAAATAGTGCAACATCACCTTCTTGACCAACATTGGCAGAGCAGTGCATAGATAAAATATTATTGTTTGGCAATAGATAGTTCATAATAGAAAATATTGACTTTTTAATCTCTCCAGCATATTCTGTGCCGCCGATTAGAATGACTTGGTGCTTAAAGGAGATAATCACAAATGCTTCTGAATTTGTACCATCCGTTTTAGGATTTGCTTTAAAGCTTGGCGCAGATATAACAGTAAAACCAGCTTGCTGATCTAATGCCTCTCCTTCGGTCGGACGGATAAATAATTGGCGTGCAAATAAGTTGTGCCACGCATATTCATTTATTACTTGGATTGGTAAACGATACTTTTGATCTGCCCCTGCAAAACCATTAAAAGCATAAATTTCATCTTTTGCTTTTAAATGTTCCACTACCTTATGATATAAATGATCAAAGACCTCTTCTTGAATTGGTTGGTTAACAGAACCCCAATCAATAAGTTGTTCGCAAGATTCGTCTTGTACAATAAACTTATCTTTGGGAGAACGTCCCGTATACTTTCCAGTTGTTGCTTGAACAGCTCCAGTTGCTGTAAGAACGCCTTCTTTTCTAGATAAGATCTTTTCTACTAATTGCGGAACGGATAAGTTATGTTGCACATTTTTTCGTGCCAAAATCTGTTCTACAAATGACGACTGTTCGATAGTTTTCATACACACCTTACCTGCCTTTTTGAGCAAATTATTTTGGGAGATAGGAGAGTTTAAACTTTCCTATTTGTATTAGAGGAACTACACTTAATATTGTAAAGACTTGGCAAAAGCCAAGATTACGCTGAAGTAGTACCCTTTCTTAAAACATATTATCTAATCATGGTTATTAGTATAACACATTAAATATAATAGTCCATACTAATTATTAGATTTATCATATTAATTTTTTGACTAATTGGTGACAACGATAAAATGAGTTGACATACCCTGTATCTTTCGTTACCCTTTTCTTGAGCGGATACTCTCTTATTCAGAGTTGGCGGAGGGACAGACCCTATGAAGCCCAGCAACCATCACAGGAGTGAAAAGGTGCTAACCTGATGCAAGGACATTTCCTTGAACAATAAGAGCGAAAGGCCACAACTCCTTTCCTCATGTAAGCAGGAAGGGCTTTTTTGTTTAGATAGGAAATTAATAACAAATATTGATCATTGGAATATTATGAAAACATAATGGTTACGTCTAGCTACGGCGGACAGGACGCTTTAGTTCCTAAGATATAATACTGTTAAATAAGAGTTCCGTACCAATTTTTAAAGGGAGGATTTAGCCAAATGGCTAATAATCGTCGTTTATTTACATCAGAATCAGTAACAGAAGGGCATCCAGATAAAATTTGTGATCAAATATCTGATGCTATTTTAGATGAAATTTTAAAGCAAGATCCCGATGCAAGAGTTGCCTGTGAAACCACTGTGACAACAGGTCTTGTACTAGTAGCAGGGGAAATATCTACAAGTACATATGTGGATATTCCTGCAATTGTGAGAAAAACAATCAAAGACATTGGTTATACACGTGCCAAATACGGGTTTGATGCAGAAACATGTGCCGTGCTAACAGCGATAGACGAACAATCACCAGATATTGCTGGTGGAGTAAACACAGCACTCGAAGTACGCCAAGGAAAGATGGAAGAGGAAGAAATAGCCGCAATAGGAGCAGGAGACCAAGGATTAATGTTTGGTTTTGCTTGTGATGAAACAAAAGAGCTAATGCCACTCCCAATCTCGCTGGCTCATAAGCTATCGAAACGCTTGTCAGATGTCAGAAAAGATGAAACGTTAGCTTATCTTCGTCCTGATGGGAAAACACAGGTGACAGTAGAATATGATGAAAATGATCAGCCGATTCGAATTGACACAATCGTCATCTCTACCCAACATCACCAGGAAATTACACTGGAACAAATCGAAAAAGATATCATAGAATATGTGATTCAACCAGTAGTGCCTAAAAATCTCTTAGATGAAAGTACTAAATATTTCATAAACCCAACTGGACGTTTTGTAATCGGTGGTCCACAAGGTGATGCCGGTTTAACTGGAAGAAAGATTATTGTAGATACGTATGGTGGATATGCCCGTCATGGTGGTGGTGCATTTAGTGGAAAGGATGCTACAAAAGTGGATCGTTCTGCTGCATATGCTGCACGTTACGTAGCTAAAAATATAGTTGCAGCAAAACTAGCCAAAACGTGTGAGGTACAGTTAGCCTATGCCATCGGTGTAGCGGAGCCGGTATCGATTTCTATCAATACTTTTGGTTCAGGAAAGGTTAGCGAAGAGGAACTAGTGAATGCTGTTCGCGAGTTATTTGATTTACGACCAGCAGGAATTATAAAAATGCTTGATTTACAAAAACCGATTTATAAAGAAACTGCTGCATACGGGCATTTTGGAAGAACGGATATTGAATTTCCGTGGGAGAAGACAGATAAGGTTGAAGCATTACTTGAATTAATCCAATAATAAAATGTCACGACTAGTCTATGAATAGTCGTGACGTTTTGTTTATTTGATACCGAGATCTGTATGGAGTTTATAATACTGACCCTTTTCCACATAAGATTGGCGTACGCGCTCCATTTCTTGATAATCTTCCTCCGTTAATTCTCGAACAACTTTTGCTGGCCGCCCAATTGCTAATGTATGCGGAGGGATTTTTTTACCAGGGGGAACTAAACTCCCTGCACCAATAAAGGCACTTTCCCCAATTTCTGCACCGTCTAATATAATAGACCCCATCCCAATTAATGCCTTCTTGCGGATGATTGCCGAATGCAGTGTCACTTGATGGCCGATGGTTACATCATCCTCTACAATTAAAGGGTTGTTTGGACTTTGGTGTAGCATGGATAAATCTTGTACACTCACTCGCTTACCAATTTTGGTAGGGGCAACATCACCTCTGATAACGGTTTGGAACCAAATGCTAGATTCTTCCCCAATACTGACATCTCCAACAACAACGGCATTTTTTGCGATGAAAGCGGATTTATGAATAGATGGGTTAATATTCTTATAATGATGTAGCATTTTAATTTGCATCCTCCTATAAAATATGATGATATAATTAGTATAGCAAATTTAGGGTTCTAATGAGGAACGGAGGAAGCAGATTGAGTAAGCAAGTTCCAAAAACTTCATTTTCATTAATGGTACAAGTATATCGTAATATATTTCCAGTAGTAGATCGTGAGTTAGATTATTGGACGAAACGGGCTGAAAATATACCAAATGAAGAATTAAGAAATCAGGCTTTATCAAGTATTGCTTCCAAACGATTTCACTGTCAGGGTGGGGCAGTCTTTTCACTGTTAGCGGGAAGTAAACAGAAAGAAGCTGTTACGTTTATCGTGGCATACCAAACAATTAGTGATTATCTGGACAATTTATGTGATCGTAGCACATCGTTAGATCCGGCGGATTTCAGGTTATTACACCGATCTATGATTGATGCGCTTAGCCCTACTAATATCACAACAAATTATTATGCCTATCGGGAGGAACAAGATGACGGTGGCTATTTAGTAGATTTAGTTAAAACATGTCAAACGATATTACAACAAACGAAATGTTACCCAATCATAAGCGAGTATTTGTTAAAACTAGAGGGGATGTACGGTGATCTCCAAGTACATAAACATGTTCAGGTGGAGGAACGTATACCTAGATTAACCAAATGGTTTGAAGAAAATAAATATCAGACACCAACATTAAACTGGTATGAATTTTCAGCAGCAGCAGGCTCTACGCTAGGTATATATTGTATAACTAGTTATGCATTAGGTGAAAAAATAACCCTTGAAATAGTAGAACGTGTCTTTCGTGGGTATTTTCCATATATGCATGGGTTACATATATTGTTAGATTATTACATCGATCAGAAAGAGGATCGGGAAGAAGGGGATTTAAACTTTTGCTTTTATTACCCTTCAAAGGAAAAAATGAAAGAAAGATTCCATTTTTTTATTAAACAAACAGAAAAGCATATTAGAGACCTGCCACATCATGATTTTCATAGCATGATTCATCATGGATTAGTAGGGTTATATTTGGGTGATCCAAAAGTTAGTCAACTAGAAAGTGGATTAGATGTTTCAAAAGAATTACTAAAAGATAGTGGTATGAAAGCCAAATTCTTTTATTGGAATACGAAAATATATTATAGACTGAAGAATAATAAACCTGGATAGCAGTTTTCCGGGTTAGAAACTATAATACTTTACTGAGAAATGATTTGGTTCGATTGTTTTGCGGTTTGTTAAATAATTCTGAAGGAATATTTTCTTCAACGATAAAACCTTCATCAATGAAAAGCACTCGATCACTTACTTCTTTAGCAAACCCCATTTCGTGAGTCACAACAACCATAGTCATTCCTTCATGGGCTAGTTGTTTCATCACTTCAAGCACATCGCCAACCATTTCTGGGTCAAGGGCAGAAGTTGGTTCATCAAACAACATAATTTTTGGGTTCATTGCTAATGCCCGAGCAATGGCAACTCGTTGTTTTTGTCCACCGGATAATGAGCCAGGATATGCATATGCCTTTTCGCTAAGGCCGACTTTTTTTAGTAATTCTTGAGCTTTATCGGTTGCGGATTCCACTGTTTCCCCTTTTGCTTTCATCGGTGCTAAAATAATATTTTCTAAGACTGTTTTATGTGGGAAAAGGTTAAATTGTTGAAATACCATTCCAACTTCTTGTCTTATTTTGTTTATATTAGCATCTTTATCTGTAATATTTTTTCCATCTATGATGACTTCTCCTGCAGTAATATCCTCTAATCTATTTAAACATCGTAAAAATGTACTTTTTCCAGAACCAGATGCACCTATGATACAGACGACTTCGCTTTCCTTGACGTTTACACTAATATCTTTAAGAACTTCTTGATCTCCAAAGTTTTTCTTTAAGTTTTTCACTTTTATAACTGTCATCGTAGTTCAAATCTCCTTTCTAAATAGCTTGAAAGTAAAGATAAAAGATAAATCAGTATAAAGTACATCATACCTACCGCTAACCAAATGTGAAATGCTTTAAATGTAGCTGCGATAACAACCTGCCCTTTTTGCGTGAGATCGGCAATTCCAATTACAGATAGTAAGGATGTATCTTTCAAACTTATGATTGCCTGATTTGTAAAGGTAGGCAGCATCCTGCGAAGTGCTTGTGGTAGGATAACGTAACGCATCGTTTGAGAACTAGTTAGCCCGAGTGAACGAGCAGCTTCTGTTTGGCCTTTATCCATGGACTGTATCCCAGCACGAATAATCTCAGCAAAATAGGCACCTGCATTAATTGCAACTGTTATTATTCCAGCAGTTTCCCGATCTAAAGAAATGAATTCAAGAGAGTTGAGTCCAAAATAGAAGAAAAATAACTGTACGAGTATCGGTGTTCCACGAATAGCATCTATAAATATTTTTGCCAACCAATTTAAGATTTTCCATGGTGAAAGGTGGAATAAAGCCATGATTAGGCCAATAATAAATCCAAGGATAATGGCTACCAGAAAAATATATATTGTTACTTTTAAACCTTCCCATAAGAATGGTAGAGAATTTATGATAACGTCCATTTGGTCACTCCTTCTATAAAAAGAAGCGCGCTCTGATGCGCGCTCTTAATTACTCTAAATACTTATTAATAATCTCGTCATATTGACCACTTTCCTTTAGATTTGCCAATCCATCATTTATTTTTGCTAATAATTCATCGTATTCTCCTTTTAATACTGCAATCCCGTAATGGTCCCCATTTAATCGTTCTCCTACTACCTCTAATTCTAGGTCGCTTTGGGCGATCGCATAGGTAATTACGGGGTAATCTTCTATCAGAGCATCGGCACTACCATTTGAAACCTCTTGGAACATAGATGGACTATCTTTTACTTGGACAATATCAAATCCATATTCATCCTTGTTGTCTTCAGCGAAATCTGCTCCAGTTGTCCCACTTTTTACAACTACGGTTTTTTCAGTTAAATCTTCTAAGGACGTGACTTCCGTATTTCCTTTTGCCACTACTAGTGATAACCCTGCTTCAAAATATGGTTCGGAAAAGTCAACTGTTTCCTTCCGTTCGTCGGTAATACTCATTCCGGCAATAGCAATATCTAATTGCCCAGCTTCCATAGCAGGAATGATTCCACTAAAATCCATTGCTTCTAATTCAATATCGAATCCTTGATCTTCTGCGATGGCATGTATTAAGTCAATATCAATTCCTTTATATTCACCATCTTCTTGATATTCAAATGGTGGATATGTAACATCAATGCCAACCTTGTAACTATCTCCATCACTTGAAGAATTACTACTACATGCAGATAGAACAAGAATGAACACTGCCAGTGAACACAAAACTAAATTTTTTTTCATTTGAAAACCTCTCCTTCATGAGTCACTTCAAAAAGCGTACTTACTAATCCTTATTCAAAAATTTCATTAAAATGATTTATTGCATAAAAAACTTGGCCAACATGATAGCCAAGTTTTAACGTTTGTTTTTTTGAATAGCGATTAGAAAAGGGGGGTTATTCTTTTGGTTGATGAAATCGTATCGTAATACTGAAACATCTCGTTGTTCTAGTTCACTTAATTCTTCTATCACTGTATTTTTTTCTTCTGTTCCTCCGGGATGGCCGTGATAGACGACAATTACGATAAGGCCACCCTCTTTTAAGTAATTTAATATTTTTTGGATTGCTGTTACAGTAGATTCTCCCTTTGTAATAATCGATTTATCACTTTTAGGTAGATAACCTAAATTAAATATAGCTCCACTGATAGTTTCTCCTGGTTGAATATAATTTTCTACATTTACATGGCTATCCTGTATTAAAATAACATTGTCACGTTTTTCTTCTGCTAATCTTTTTTTTGTATTATGGATAGCTTGTTCTTGGACATCAAATGCAATAACTTTACCTTGTTCTCCTACTAACTTACATAAGAATAGGGTGTCATTTCCATTACCACATGTAGCATCGATAGCTAATTCACCTGTGTTTACTGTTTCGTTTAATAAATAATGAGCATAGCTCAGTACTCCTTTAAGCATCTGCATAACTCCTCGTTCCATTATCTCGTTTAGTTTAGCATATTTCGATATAAAAAAAGAATGGAAGGTATATCATTAATAAAATAAAGAAATAATGGGCATATATATCTTGACAAAGCAGAATCCATTCATTAGAATTCAATATAATAATTCAAAAGCGATGCGAAGGACTAGTAATAAAGTATTTCAGGTAAAGAGAGGCAGTGGTTGGTGGAAACTGTCCCTGAAAATTTATGAACTCACCTTTAATGTTGCAGGAGTGAACCTTAGTAGTTCCTGACGTTAATCCGCGTTAAGGATTCAAGTGAACGCTATAAGCGTTAATTTGGGTGGTACCGCGGGAGTATAAGCTTCTCGTCCCTTTCTTAGGGATGAGAGGCTTTTTTGTATTTTATTTGAAAAAGGAGGAAGAGAAATGAGTTTTAACCATCAAGAAATAGAAAAAAAATGGCAAACGTATTGGGAAGAAAACAAGACATTTAAAACAGACACATTTTCAAAAAAAGAGAAGTTTTATGCGTTAGATATGTTTCCGTATCCATCAGGATCTGGATTGCATGTAGGACATCCTGAAGGCTATACGGCAACAGACATACTTTCACGTATGAAACGACTACAAGGTTATGAAGTTCTGCATCCAATGGGATGGGATGCATTTGGACTGCCTGCCGAGCAATATGCATTGGATACAGGAAATAGTCCAGCAGAATTCACCGCACAGAATATTGCAACATTTAAACGACAAATACAAGAACTTGGATTTTCCTACGATTGGGATCGTGAGGTAAATACAACAGATCCAAACTATTATAAATGGACACAATGGATCTTTAAAAAGCTTTACGAAAACGGCTTGGCATACATCGATGAAGTTGCTGTGAACTGGTGTCCGGCATTAGGAACAGTACTAGCAAATGAGGAAGTAATTGATGGTAAAAGTGAACGTGGCGGTCATCCAGTAGTACGTAAACCGATGAGGCAGTGGATGTTGAAAATTACTAAATATGCGGATCGCCTACTAGAAGATTTGGATGAGTTAGATTGGCCGGAAAGTTTGAAAGATATGCAACGAAATTGGATTGGTCGATCAGAAGGTGCAGAAGTTACGTTCACAATAGATGGTCATAACGAGGAATTCACTGTATTTACGACAAGACCAGATACATTGTTTGGTGCAACATATGCTGTTCTAGCTCCTGAGCATCCATTTGTTGAAAAAATTGTTTCACCTGAACAAAAAGAAACGGTGGAAGCATATCTAAAGGAGGTACAAACAAAATCTGACCTAGAACGTACAGATCTCGCGAAAGATAAAACGGGCGTATTCACTGGTGCTTATGCAATAAATCCAGTAAACGGTGAAAAAATGCCGATCTGGGTTGCTGATTATGTGTTAATGTCATATGGAACTGGCGCTATTATGGCGGTTCCAGCACATGATGAGCGTGATTATGAATTTGCATCTAAGTTTGACTTGCCAATCGTTGAAGTTGTTGCTGGTGGCGAAGTATCAAAAGAAGCTTATACTGGTGATGGCGAACATGTAAACTCTGATTTCCTTAACGGATTAGATAAAGATGAAGCAATCAATAAAGCGATTCAATGGCTTGAGGAAAATGGGCGAGGTACGAAAAAGGTAACGTACCGTCTTCGTGATTGGTTGTTCTCGAGGCAGCGCTATTGGGGAGAGCCTATTCCTATTATTCACTGGGAGGATGGTACGATGACAGCTGTTGCTGATGAAGATCTACCGTTAGAGCTACCAGTGATGAAAGATATTAAGCCATCAGGAACAGGAGAATCCCCACTTGCAAATACTGACTGGGTGAATGTTGTAGACCCCGAAACTGGTAAAAAAGGGCGTCGTGAAACAAATACAATGCCGCAATGGGCAGGAAGCTGTTGGTATTTCTTGCGCTATGTTGATCCAGATAACACAGAAAAGCTTGCTGACCCCGAAGCACTGAAAGAGTGGTTGCCAATCGATATCTATATTGGTGGTGCAGAGCACGCAGTACTCCATCTACTATATGCTCGATTCTGGCATAAATTTCTATACGATATTGGAGTGGTTCCAACGAAAGAGCCATTTATGAAATTGTTTAACCAAGGGATGATTCTTGGTGAAGGTAATGAGAAAATGAGTAAATCCAAGGGGAATGTTGTTAACCCAGATGATATCATTGAATCTCATGGTGCTGACACACTACGTCTGTATGAAATGTTCATGGGACCACTAGAGGCATCTGTTGCTTGGTCAACAAATGGTCTAGATGGAGCACGCCGTTTCCTAGATCGAGTTTGGCGTTTGTTTATCAATGAGGATGGATCACTGTCCGATAAGATAGCAGATGAAAATGGTGGAGCATTAGAGAAGGTATACCATGAAACGGTAAAAAAAGTAACCGAGGATTTTGAAAATCTACATTTTAATACCGGCATTTCACAAATGATGGTATTTATTAATGAAGGATACAAAGCAGATAAGCTTCCAAAAGAATATGTAGAAGGTTTTGTAAAAATGCTTTCACCTGTAGCTCCCCATATTACTGAAGAACTATGGAACCGCATGGGATATTCTGAAACAATTACGTATGCAGAATGGCCAGCTTACGATGAATCAAAACTAGTTGAGGATGAGGTAGAGGTGGTTCTACAAGTAATGGGGAAAGTTCGTTCGAAAATTTCTGTAGCTAAAGATATTTCAAAAGATGACCTAGAGAAAATAGCTATGGAGGATGAAATAATTCAAGAGTGGATTGAAGGTAAGACAGTACGAAAAGTAATCGTTGTTCCAGGAAAGTTAGTAAATATTGTAGCAAACTAAAAATAGGAGCTCTTGGTAGGTACATACCCTGAGCTCCTATTTTTATACTCTGAATGTAACTGGTAGTAAGAATTTGGTGGTTAAAAATCTATTCAGTCGGCACCCACTCCGTTTTTAGGATAATCCACTTATCCCGTTCGTAGTACCAAAGTGATTCGATGGTACCTAATTGATCAGCATGAAAAGCGCCACTTATTTGTTGATAACTTTTTAAGCCATAGCCTTTACTGTTACTGATAAAAATTGGTTCAAAATAAGCGATAGGATCAACCAATACGGAGGTGTTTTTTAATAGCTTACCTTTTTGATCATATATTCCTTGTTGAATATAATTATCTGATCGATGTTCTACATCAACAGTAATAGGTTCTTTTGTAGGTGAAAATTGAATTTCTACCTTAAAATCATCTATAAACTTTCCTTTTACATAATCCTGTTTGGGGAGAGGGATTTCGGTAAGGTTGTACTGGATTAAAGTATGCAACTTGTAATGGTGTAATCCACCACTACCACCAGTAGGACTCTGGTAGAAGATTTCATTTACCTTATCATGGTTAAAGTCGATAAATTGGATGGTTGGATCATATCCACCACCATATTTAATTTCCCAAGTCTTATCTTCATGATTTTTGATGACTGCTACAATGTCTCTGTAGTAGTTCGATTCCGGTGAAAATAATACTCCTTTTAATGCAATTTCTTCCTTTTTTCCATCACCGGTTACATCTTCTTGATAAGATTCAATTAACTTTAGTTCAGGAGGTTCTTGTTTATCATTAGCAAATGTTACATTTGTACATATAAATAATATGGGCAATAAAAAAAAACTTAATTTCAATCTCATATGATCCCCCTCGTTTAATTTCATAAAGCTATTTTGTGTAGGATATTTGAAAGCTATACACAAAAAACGTATCATTATAATAGTAGATAATCTCTGATGAAGGATGGTATTAATGGAACAAATTAAAGAAATAACACCAGAAGAAGTGGAAAAAATAGTAGGAGAAACCGATGAAGATATAGTTATTATTGACGTTCGAGAAGATGAAGAGGTTGCTCAGGGGATGATTGAAGGAGCAAAACATATTCCTCTTGGTGAAATTCCAGAAGTAGAGGAAGACTTAGATAAGGAAAAGAACTATATTCTTGTATGTCGTTCAGGGAGAAGAAGTATGAATGCTGCTCTATATCTACATGACCGTGGATATAAAGTTGTGAATATGGTTGGTGGAATGCTTGAATGGGATGGAGAAGTTGTTTTCTAGACCTCTCCACCACCAACTGGTTGATTGTGGAAAAGTAGGAAACATGTGCGCTGTATAGAGATGTTGACTATTTGTCCATTAGATTGTATGATTAATTTACTCGCATTGAACAAGGTGGATACAAAGTGTGATTAGAAATTATATATTTTCTATTGACATCAAATCTTGTTTCATGGTAAATTATTAAAGTCGCTTTTTTGAGAGGCGATGATAACCAACTCTTCATCAAAAAAACTTTTTTAAAAAAAGTGTTGACTTAGATGGGTGAGGATGATATGATATAAAAGTTGCTCATTAAAAGCAACGAACAAAAATTGCTCTTTGAAAACTGAACAAAACAACCAGTATGTTAAGACAGAAAAACAACCCTGTTTTTCTAAAAAGCAACAAATCTAGAAGCTAGTGTTTCTAGTAGCTAAGAACTTTCATATGATTGATTGGTGTCAATTATATACAAACTTTTTGGAGAGTTTGATCTTGGCTCAGGACGAACGCTGGCGGCGTGCCTAATACATGCAAGTCGAGCGCGGGAAGCAAGCAGATCCCTTCGGGGTGACGCTTGTGGAACGAGCGGCGGACGGGTGAG